>JACZYS010000285.1 GCA_022570975.1 Candidatus Zixiibacteriota bacterium
GCCGTTTTTGCCTTCTTCATTCATCTGATTCGGGAGTTAATAAAAGATGTGCAGGATATGGAAGGAGACCAGAGGTCAGGGTTTCAAACATTACCGATTAAGATAGGTGTTCGTTATACTACCTCTTTGATTGTGCTGCTTCAGATTATCCTCACAATCTTATCAATCTTTCCCCTCGTTTTGGGCTGGTATGGGATCTACTACCATATTATTGCAGTATATCTGGTCAATTTGCCACTTCTCATCATAGCCGTAATAGTACAATTAAAAACGGAGCCAAAACAATTAAAGCTCGCTTCACAAACTTATAAAGCAGGAATGGTCTTGGGACTAATTGCCCTGTTTTTGGGCTAAAGTGAAACCAATTCTTGATTTTTGAGTATAAATTTAATTAAATACTGACTTGTTTAGTTGTAAAGAATTAGATGTCAAACGGTTTTGAGTAAGGTAGAACTGTCATAAAGAGATGTGGTCAAAAAAATTATTCTTTAATATCCTATTTCTGTATCTGTTATTGTCCCCAGAGTCTATGGCAATTTCAATTTCTCAATCATTAGATAAATCAAATATCGCCTTCGAAGACTCAGCTATATTTGAAATCACAGTCAGCTGGCAGGGAGCCCAGAGAGATTATATATTCAATAAAGCCCTCGTGCCATACATTGACCGCCTTAAGGTTAGAGGATTTTCCTCGTCTATTAGTTCAACAAATGTGACAGGTTTATTAGAAAAGGAGGGAGAATTAACTACCAAAAAGTTCAGATATGTTTTGATCCCGACCTCTTCAGGCGAAGGAATCATTGATGCTGTAGAAATTGAATATCTAAAAATGCCTGATTCTGTTTCCAATGTTTTGATAACCGAGCCAATGACAATAATGATTGCTGAGAAAATTCCTGAGATAATTGAAGAAACTAACAGCAGGACAAAGTATCTGATAATAATTGGTCTGATTCTGACCGCCTCTCTGGCCGCTTTATACATCAGGAAAAAAATTGCCCGAGAAAAACCTGTTAAGCAGTCACCAAAAGATAGCTTTCTGAAAAGTCTTATGGAACTTAAAAATTTATCCGGCTCGGATATGAAGAAATTTCAGTCTGGTCTTTATGAACTTTTTTGCAGTTTTATTAAGGCATCATTTCAACTTGATTTAAGAGAAATCTCAGAGAGTGAGATTGAGACCAAAATAAGAGAAACCCGGCTAAATTCAGAAGAACAATATAAAATATCAAACTGGATAATAATGGCACAAAAAGATAAATTCAGACCGGTAGATTCATCCCCGGGCGATGTAATTCGTTTGGAAAGTGAAGTCAGAATTATTTTTGAAAAGATGAAAAACTAAATTTTACGGAGGATAAATGGATATTGATATTCAAAAAATTCAGTCAGAGGTAGACACTGAATCTGTATTTGTAAAAGAGCTTACTACCCAGATTACAAAGGTAATTGTGGGCCAGCGATACTTGATTGAAAGACTGCTCATAGGAATTTTAGCCGATGGCCATATCCTTATTGAAGGTGTGCCCGGTCTGGCAAAAACTCTTTCGGTTAAAACGGTCGCTGATTCAATTGATGCCAAATTTCAGAGAATCCAGTTCACCCCGGATTTACTCCCGGCGGATTTAATAGGGACATTGATTTACAATCCCCAGACCTCGGATTTTTCAGTAAAAAAAGGACCGCTTTTTGCAAACATAATCTTAGCCGATGAAATAAACCGCGCCCCGGCCAAAGTTCAGTCGGCACTTTTAGAAGCAATGCAGGAAAGACAGGTCACTATTGGTGATAAGACTTATAAACTGAAAGAGCCTTTTTTGGTCTTAGCCACACAAAACCCAATTGAGCAGGAAGGAACATATCCTCTTCCCGAAGCTCAGATTGACCGGTTTATGCTCATGCTAAAAATCAGTTATCCGTCTCCTTCAGAAGAGCGGGAAATTATGGATAGATTTACCGAATCAAAACCAGATGATGTAAAAAAGGTTGTTTCAACCAAGGCAATCTTAAAAGCGCGGGAGGTTGTCCGCTCCATT
>JACZYS010000078.1:0-9374 GCA_022570975.1 Candidatus Zixiibacteriota bacterium
CACGGCACGACCAACGTGAGGCAGGCTTACCTGTTGCGAGACGACCTGAAAGTCTTCGACGGCCTTGGCAGTCTGACAAAAAGCCTGGTGGGGTTTCAATCGGAAGTTTCCGCTATCCCAATCTATGACGAAATGCCGGATATGCTGGAAGCGATCGCGGTGTACAAATCACACGGATTTGAATTGACCGGTTTATTTCCTGTCACTCGCCATAATGAGTCGATGCGCGTCGTGGAATTTGATTGCGTCATGGTACGGGCTGACACTCTCAGATAATTTCCTGTCAACCTCATTATCCAAATGCGGTGAAAAGTAGAAACAGCAGTAACCGGATTTCTGTTTTTCCAACGATATAGCCAGGTCTAACTATCAATCAAAAGCTGAAAAAAGCTCAAAGAGTTTTCAACTGAATGCCGTTCTCAGGGCTCTTCTGATTTTAAGTAAAAGTGAAGCGAGCCAGCCCGGCAAAAGGGCTAAAAGCCTATAAATTGAAGGCGGATTTCTGAGTTCTTTGAGCTGAATTCTGGCTTCTTTTGCTCTCCCCAATGAAATCAAACTGGCTGTCCTGATTCGCTTCTGGGTTTCTATCAACTCTTCATAAATCTCGCCATGCTGAAAGAGGTATTTCTCATCTTTTCCCCACAGTCTCTCAAGTATTTTTAACCTCGTTTCTGATGTCACCAAACTGCTGGCGTCGGTCAGCCGGAAACCTTCGTGGCTGTGCTGCCAGGCGAGTTCAATGTCTGTATAAGCTCCCGGACCAAGTTTTGCAATTCTTCCAAAACATATCCAGTCTTCATAAGTGGGCAGATCTTCTTCAAAATACAGATTTGCAAGAGCTCTTTCTCTTCTGACAACTAAAGTTATCGTTACAACATAAATTCCAGTTGCCAGCAGGGGATAGAGGTCGCCAACATAGACATTAAAATCATTTTCTTGTTTTAAATCAGATGAGATTTCAGAATACGGAAAACTTTCCGATAAAATATCATCCCATCTTCTTGAATCATTGTGCCAATGCTTAAGATAGTTTCGGAAAATTTTTCCTTGAGACGACGTAATTGCAATATCTGAGAATGTAAAAAGAATTTCATCTTTTGATTCAAGCAGTTTTCTCTGGAGGGCCAGTTTCCCGTCCATCCACTCATCATCAGAATCCAAAAACGCAATCAAATCACACCTTGCTTCTTTTATTCCTCTGTTTCTGGCTGCCCCGGCTCCGGAGTTTTTGATTTTTATAAATATAATTTTGTCCCGGTATGCTTTCAGAACTTCTTCGGTATTATCATTCGAGCCGTCATCTACAATAATTATTTCATCCCCATCTTTTATCTGAGCTAAGGCAGATTTGAGGGCACGTTCAATGAGATGAGCCCGGTTATAGGTTGGTATTATTACTGATACAGACAATTTTGTCATAGCTTTTTCCTCTCCAACATCCTCCTCAAAGACTTTGCCAGCTTCAACAAGAACGGAACAGCTTTCAGCCTCTTTAAGTATAAATTAGGAAAGTACCCAAATAATATGGGCATAAAACTGTTTTTGTAAATAGTCAAATTATAATATGAGCGGTAAGACGTTTTCCAGTTCTTATGCCAGCCCATATCTGTCATCAGATTAATCTCTTTTATTTCATCTGATTCATAAGCTCTTTTGACCAACTGCTCAAAGAGCAGGCTCCCCGGGGAACATGTGGAATAATTTTCATCATAACCCAGTTTCCAGAGCAAAACTGAATCTCCAAATTTCACAGATAGATTACCGGCAATTATCTTCCTGTCGGCGCTCAAAAACTGCCAGTCCATCCAACCTTGTTTTTCAAGCTCCTGGCACAAGGTCAGGTAAAACTCTTTTAGCTTATCTGATTTCAAAATAGCAGAACCCGATTTTCCTTTCCAGCTCAGTGCTTCCACTTCCATAAACTTATTTAGTTCTTCTGAAGTAGTATTGTTTGATTCTCCAAAGCTGAATGAGATGTCATCCAATACACTGAGTCTTCTAGCAGATTTACTAAAATTTCTTCTCTGCTTTGAGCTCAAATTCATTCTGTAACTGTCAAAATCTCCGTCAATTTTCAAAAAAGCACCCTTTCCGTAAAAATTGCTGATAATCTTATATGCATTATTCTTGGTCTCAAAAAACTTTAACGTTTCAGAATGCTCTACAAGTCTGGACAGGCTTAAAGAATATAAGCGGGGAAAATCTTCAAACACTCTTTCGAATATCAATGAAATATTTTTGTTCTTGTTTTCTCTGATTGATATTAAATCAACTGATGAAGTATGGTAGTCAGATGGCGTTCTCAAAATCCTGAACTTTTTGCCCAGCATTGTTCTTGCTGAGATAACCAGCGGCAAAATGGCTGAAATCTTATCATTTTCAAATAGTACATAAACTCTAAAATGTTCATTTTTCTTCAGTCTGTGTTTTAAGAAAGAAAAAATCCAGGCATATGATTGCATTGGGATTTTTTGCCCTGACTTCAAGGCAAGCTGATTCCACTCTTCGGATATCGGGGCAAGCTCAGCCAGACTTTCAAATCTGTCTATTCTTCTCTTAATATTTGTCAGCATATTTAAAACTTAACAAAATTTCATATTTCTATCTGTATTATCTATTTAATATATCTCAAAACAATATACTATTCAATGGAACTTATTCATTCCAGATTTAAACAACTGTTTGAAACTGCCGAAAAAGAGTTATATGGAGCATGGCTTGAAAATAAATATAGAAGCAATAAAACTCAATATTAGAAATCAAGGTGTTCTCAAAAATCTGAACTCTTTGCCCTTAATTATTCTTGCTGAGATAACCAACGGAAATACGGCAATATCAATTTGGAACCGTTTTCGAATTTGTATGCAGGAATAGAATTTAATTGCTGAATTGTCAAAAAATATATCAATTTTCCAGACCAGATTAAATCTTCAATTAGTATTTATAACAATCTGCAAAAAAAGAACGACTTTCTCATAACCCGTTAGTAACAAATCCCTTACCAACAGATACGGTTAGTATTTTTTTTAATCTCGGTAATTTATTTCCAATTCTGCTCATAATCACGCATAAAATATATTAGCAATTACAACACCAATTCTTTCTAAGTTAATGATATAAAGTAAGTTTTGGCAGTTTTGCATCGAAAATTTTGGAAAAAACAGGTATATTTTTTTATTCATAAATACTAAATTATATTATAAATACTTATGGCGAGAATTGCCAATAATCTTATTGCATTATTTGTGATCTCAAGAAAGTTTCTAGCGAATTTGAATGTTCTAAAAGTCCTGTGAGACTTAAAGAATGAAGATCAGGGCAAATTTCTAAGAGACTTTTAAAATTAAATATTTCTATAATATTTCTGTGTTTATTATATTTACTATATATCGGAAAACTATATAATACTCTATGGAACTTATTCATTCCAGATTTAAACAACTGTTTGAAACTGCCGAAAAAGAGTTATATGGAGTATGGCTTGAAAATAAATATAGAAGCAATAAAACTGAATATTAGAAATCACAGTTATTATTACGGTCTATTAGGTCTTACAATTCTGTTGAGTTCATCAATTCTGATTGAGCTGGCCAAAAACTGGCTTCAGGATGACAACTATTCCCATGGATTTTTGATAATTCCGATATCAATTTATCTGATATTCCAGCAGCGAGAAAATATGCTTTTCCCGGCCAAAACCTCAAAAGAGGGAATAATCCTGTTCGGTGCCGGGTCTTTGGGACTAATTCTGGGTATTGCTGCCGGAGAATATTTTTCTACCAGGCTGGCATTGGTAATGATGATAACCGGTTTCACCTGGTATTATGTTGGTGCGAATAATTTCCGCAAAATTTGGTTTCCGTTTTTCTTTTTATTATTCATGATTCCTATTCCACAAACAATTTACTTTGCGGCCACGGCACCAATGCAGGTTTTCGCAAGTAAAGTGACAATCATTATTTTAAACTTTATCGGCGTGCCGGCAACTCGCACTGGAGTGATAATAAATCTTCCTGAATATTCTCTGGAAGTTGCCGAAGCGTGCAGCGGTCTGAGAAGTCTGACTACATTATTGGCTTTGAGTTCTCTATATGCCTATACCCGGATGCCGGGGAAATTGATTCCGACTTTAGTGGTTCTTCTTACATTCCCAATTGCTATTTCAGCCAACATCTTTAGGATAGTAGCCACAGCAATTGGAGCTTACGCAATTGATAAGTCTATTGCCGAAGATTTCTTACATATTTTTTCAGGTTCGGCCGTCTTTATTTCTGCGCTAATCATGGTTCTTATAACAGGGTCTGTTCTCAAATGGATAAAAAATCGTTCATAAAAATATTAGTGACAATTATTATGGTTTTTGCCGCTAGTTTTACAATAAGACATTTTCAACCGGAGTCTACAACTGCAGTTGATTTCTCCTCTTTTCCAATGCAAAAAGGAGACTGGACTGGCAGGCGAATTGAAATCCCACAGTACGTTTATGACCTCTTAAAACCAAAAGATATTCTCATGGCAAAATTTATAAATAGCGACGGAATAGAAATCAACCTCCTTTTTGATTTTTTCACTTCCGAGGGAAGTTTTGGTGGTCCCCATTCACCGCAAAACTGTCTGCCGGGAAGCGGTTGGATTATTGAGGAAGTTGCCGAAAGAAAAATCGTCTTATACGGGAGAGAGATTTCTACCGGAAGATTTAAGCTTGGATTTGAAGACAAAAAGTCAATTATGGATTTCTGGTATATCACCAACTATGGTGAAACGGCCAATGACTTCATATTTAAAATTTACTCCATGCTTTCATCACTCACTTTTCAGGAGCGTAATGTTGGTTTCGTCAGGATTATTGCTCCCAACAGTGAGCCGGGCAAAAAAGCATTGGCAGATTTTGAAGAAGTTTTTGTCTCAGAGATATATAACCTGATGCCGTTTTAAATTATTAACTATCACTTCTTGGTTCAAAAAGTTATTTTCTCCAGATGAATTGGGGAGAACTTACATATATTTCAAATCTGGTTTCACTCTCACGAGTGGCCATGGTTCCGCTGGTAGCCATTTATCTGAAACAAAATGATTTGACCTCGGCCTATATTTGCCTGACCCTAATAGTTCTTGCCGGTCTAAGCGACGCCTTGGATGGTTATTTAGCCAGAAAATTTAATCAAGTTTCTCAAACAGGATTAATTCTGGACCCGTTGGCTGACAAGGTATTTGCACTTTCTCTGATTGTCATGCTAATTTTTTACCGGGAGTTTTCTCTTTATCTAGCCGCTTCAATTTTGTTTAGAGATCTTCTAATTTTATCTGCCGGCCTGTTGTTCTTAAAAGAGAAAATTGTTGTACCATCAAATAATATAGGCAAATATTATTTTGCAGCCTTGGTAACCCTTATTTCATGTTCAGTATTACGATTCGAAACAGGGATTTTTCTTACAAGCCGGATAGTTATTTTTTTGCTATTGTTCTCAATTTTAAGTTACGCTATTTTGGCGATTGAGATTAAGTATAAGAAGAAAATCTTTTCGTTCCCTGATAACAAAGCAGTTTTGGCAATCAGGGTTACCCTGACATATCTGACTGCGTTTTATCTCTTTTACAATTTATATCTGGTCCATGACACCCTTTTTCCCGCGCCGTAAAAAACTCAGTCTAACTTAGACTCAAAAAACTGATTCAGCATTTGTAAAAACCGGGCAGTGAAAAGTTTGTCATTCTCCAGTTGACCATAACCTGATTCAAAAACAAGTTTGGCCATTGCCTGAAAATACTCAACTCTTAGGTTCAGCATGGTCAGTTCATTTTCCACCACCGAGTTTTGGGCATCCAGAAGATCAAGAAAACCCACCTCATTTTTCTGATAGGCTTGGTACATTATATCCAGAGTTTCTTTTGCTTTCACTCCGTTTCTGTAAACAACGGGTGCCCGTTCAGTATGTTTGAGAAGTTCAGAGAGCAGGTTCTTGATTTCATAAATTAAGACCAGAGATACAGAATCTTTTTGATATTCTGTTTGGTTGATTAGAGCTCTTAAACGAGAATTCTCTTTGAACCTGAGTCCTCCCTCAAAAAGAGGCAAACTTAAAAGACCGTAAATGGCAAAAGTCCTATCTTCAAAAGGGTAATCATAATCATTTAAAAGGTTAGACTGTCTCCACTGAGCCTTAAGTTTAAGTTCGGGGAAAAACTTAGCTTTGTTTGCCGAAAGGAGTGACTTGTTAAACATTATCTTTTGATTATAAAAGGAAATGCCGGAATTATAGAATTCTGCGCTGCTGTACAAGAAATCACCCAGTTTATCCCGGGCAGATTTAAGCGAAACATTTTGCACCAGAGCCGACTGACTTTCTACCATGTTATTTGGGGAAAAAAGCTCAAAATTATATCTTAATTCGCTTTCAGGGGGAAGGTTTTGGAGCATCTTTAAAAGGAGGTCAGTTATTTCAAAATCAAATCGAGCTGTTATGACTCTGGAGTCGTTCTTAAGTTTTTCTCGTTCCCAACGGTTGATGTCAATGGAGTCAGCACCATAAATCAGCATTTCACTCCGTGAGTGTTCTTTATATAATTTGAGATGGTTTCCATTTTGCCTCAAAATCTCAAGAGTTTTTACTGAACCAAAACGGTTAATAAATGCCAGCGATACGGCCAGCTGCAACCTTTGCTTAACACGAGTTAAATCTAATAAGTCTAATCTCTTAAGCTCCGCCGCCGACTTAATCTCATTAATAGTTCTTAGAGAAAATAATGTCTGATTTAGTTCCAGAAAAAATATGCCGCCATTTTTTCCAAAATCACCCAGGGAGTTGTTGTCATCATAAACAATTGCTCCACCCATATTCAAACGGGGCAGGTAGGCGGATAACGCCCCCGAAGAAAGTTGGGAAACTGCTTCAAATTTCTCAAGTCTGGCAAGGTAACCCGGGTTCTGAGTCTCCGTTCTTTCAATTACTTCTGCAAGAGAAACCTTATTATCAGAGTCGGGCATGGGCAACAGGGAGGCATCGTTCAAAATATAATCGGGTATCTCAATCTCACAAATTTTTGCCGTTCCCATATTGATAGAAAGATTGTCATCCTCCGGAAAAATAAGCGGCAGGTCAGCAGGTGTGGCACCTTGAAATATTTTGATAGTTTTGTATGCGGCAAATCGGCAGTCGCCAAGATGGGCCAGAAGACCATTTGAAGCGAGCGCACCCTTCTGGACCGGGAGGTTTCCTTCATAAGCAAAAACCGGCATCTTGTCTCTTGCCATCATCTTAAAAAACTGGCCGGTGGTGATTAAGTCCATTCCCCACAAAGGGCCAACATAAACTGCATCCGGTTTCTGTTTTTTTAATTCATAATATGACTTAAAAAAAGCATAAGTGCCAATATTGTTATAACTTTCGGCCGTAACAATTTCAATCCCCATCTCTTTTGAAATCAGATTTATTTTATTTAGAAGGGCCTCTTTTTCATCTCCGTTGGGGAACAAAAGTACGCCAATTTTTTTTGGGTTTAAAACATAGGCCAAAGTCAAAAGGTCTCTTCTGAATTTTTCCGGTTTGAGTTGAAGAGTCAGGTTTTTGGCTTTTGGTCGGCCGTTATTGTCCAAAAGCTGTTCAAGCTCTGGTGCAAAACGGTGGATTGAAACAATAGGCCTTGTAAATCCGGCCTCAAGCAGGTCTTCCACCACCCAGGGGCCAATTGCCACCACCAGGTCTATACGGCTTTCTTTTACCAGTTGCTCAGCCATTACTTTACTTGAGTCTCTATTCCAGAAAGCGGACTTGAACCCATAGGGAGCATACTCTACCACAATTTCATCCGGCAGCTCTCTTTCTATGGCATTTCTGAATTCCTGCCTCAACAGAGTGTGATGAGGCGCTCCCCCCCCCTCAAAAAAACCAATCTGAAAAACTCCTGTCTCAGACCATATGTTAGTTGAGCCAAGAAATAATATGCATAGTGTTGTTAAACTATTTTTGATAAATTTAATTTGAGCCACCAAGCTTAAGACCTCATTTAAAAAATTTGTTTACATCTGTCACGGCAATGCTGAAAATATGACAAAATCAGAAAGATTTAAAGCGATTTCTCGAAGTAAAGTTGACTTTGGAAATTATTAATGTTAAATATTAAAAGTGGCCGCAGTTTTGTTATTTTTGATGCACCGACAATGTCGGTAAGGACGATTATTAGGACCTAAAATGAAGCTCAGACTGATTCAAAAAAATATAAACAACTCTGATTATATCAGTTTTCTGGAGAGTTCGGCAGATTCAGGTGCAGATATTGTCTGTTTCGGTGAGTTAGCCGTTTCCGGATGTTTATATAACGGTGAAAACGACAAAAAAATAGAAGAGTTTGATACGATTGTGGGCAGACTTGCAAAATATGATTTTGCCACAATGATTGGTCTCCCCAGAAAAACCGGTGATTCTCTTACTAACTCATATTTATACTGCAAAAATGGAGAGTATCAGATTTATGACAAAATCAATCTCTTTGAACCTATGAACGAAACCAAAGTATTTAAGTCAGGAAAAGAACTAACAATTTTTGACACAGATTTTGGGAAGTTTGGTGCTGCAATCTGCTATGACTTGCGGTTTCCCGAAATGTTTTCTGGCTTAAAAGAGATGGGTGCCTCTGTAATCTTTGTACCGGCTGCTTTTCCCAGAGCCAGAATTTCTGACTGGAAAGAGCTTATAAGGCAGAGAGCAATCGATAATAATTTAACTGTTATAGGTATTAATGCTGTTGGAGACGATGGAACAAATGAATTTGGTGGAACAACAATAGTAGTCAGCCCCCAAGGCGAAATAATTGCTCAGGCTGATGAAGAAAATGAAAGGGTTTTAGAGGTAGAGTTATGAACGGTCAGCTTAACGATGTTGTTTTTTCAGGAATTGTGTCGGTCAGAGATAAATTATTACAATTGGATAATCCACTCCGGCTGGAATCAGGTGAGCCCTCTTTTGACACGCCCTCTCATATAAAAGAAGCATTTATAAAAGCTATCAATGACAATCATTCTCATTATGCCTCTTCAATAGGAATCAAACCTCTCCGCGAGTCAGTTCTCAAAAAAATCACTGAGAGAAACGGCATCATTAATATTGACACCCCCAATAATATTATGATAACCAGCGGAGGGATGCATGCCCTTTTCTGTACGATGCGGACAATTTTAAACCCGGGTGATGAAGTTATCGTTCCTCAGCCAAACTGGACCGCCACCAACTGGATAATTCAACTTTGCGGCGGTAAGGTTGCCGCACTTAAACTCAAGCCGGAGCTGAAATTTAATTGGGATTTGCAGGAACTGAAATCAGCTATCAAGCCATCAGTTAAAGCAATTCTCATAAATTCTCCTCATAACCCAACCGGCG
>JACZYS010000078.1:9384-10236 GCA_022570975.1 Candidatus Zixiibacteriota bacterium
ACCGGCGGAGTTTTTGGAAAAGAGACCCTCCTGGAAATCTTAAAACTTGCCGAGCAGAATGATTTATATATCATTTCCGATGAAGCCTATGAAGATATTATCTATGATGAGAAACACATCTCGATTGCCTCTTTGGCCAAAGATTTCCCTCAAAAAGTGCAGGACAAAATTATCTCAGTATTTACCTTTTCAAAAAGTTATGCCATGACCGGATACCGCCTCGGTTATTTGGCCTGCAGTAGTGATGAATTTAACGAGAATTTGAAGAAAATAATTCTTTACACAATTAACGGTGTCTCAACCCCAAGCCAGTATGCGGGGATTGCAGCCCTGGAAAGTTCACAGGATTGTGTGGCTGAAATGAGAGATAAATATAAGGATCGCAGAGACTTACTTTTTGAAGGAATAAACCGCAGTGAGTACTTAACCGTAGAATTCCCTCCCGGCGGTGCATTCTATATGTATGCACACATTAAAGATAGCTGGAGAGGGTCATCCTGGGATTTGGTCAACTACCTCATAGATAATTTCTCAATGGGTGCTGTCCCCGGTGATATTTTCTATGACGACCAAAAAGCAATCAGGTTCTCTTATGCTTGCGCCACCGAGATGATTCAATCGGCAATTACCAACTTAAACCAGCCCAAGCAGTCGGTTCAGTCTGCTTAATGCAGTATTATACTGTTTTATTCAGTCAATATTACTCGTTTTTGCCCTTGGAGTCGATTATCGAAGGAACTGTTCTTGGTGTAATCTGTTACAATTCTAAAACAAAAGCTCTTGACGGCCATATACTATTATGGTAACTTGAAAAACTTGGCTGTTTAAGGGGCCCTTAGCTCAGTCGGTTAG
>JACZYS010000286.1 GCA_022570975.1 Candidatus Zixiibacteriota bacterium
AAATATTTGAACTTGTTCCATTCCAGTCCGGCAGAGATTCTTGGTTTTGATGATGACCCGGCAGTAAGAGAGAAGCCCTGCTCCCAGTCTATTGCCCAGAGAAGCTCTCCGGAGGTTTTGGCAATGCCGGTAACCATAACCGACGGCAAACTGGTGGTGAAGGATGCTAATGGTTTACTGTAATCGTCTGACACTACAAAATCCTGGTCGATATTATCAATTGTAACCGTATCAAAATTAAAGATGTATCCGTGTTCTTCGGGACTTTTTGTCCAGTTGATTGAACTAACTAAGTTCTTAATACTCAATCCGGCCGTATAGCTGTTGTTAAGTCTTATTGATGCACCCAAATCAAAACCATACCCGGAGCCGCCGCTGGCCGTTTGCGCAATAAGTTTTCCCTGTCCCTGAAGTCCGGTCATTAATGTAGTGACCGAACCATCCATTTCGATTATTTGTTCAATTCCTAATCCGGTGATATATTTAACGGTGGCACCTATGGCAATTTCTCTGGTGCCCATCGAATAAATTGATCGTCCATATGAAAAAGAAGTGGTAGCATATGCAATCGCCTCAGAATATGTTCCCTGAAAAGAGATTGTATCTGCAAACGAGTTTCCATTCAATATCAGGTTTACTAAATCTTTGTTGATGTTAACATATGAGTCTCCGGAAACTTCATTGGATAAAGCAAAGGCGCCAACTGAAAAAGATAAGGCCGAGGCATGAACATTGGCTTTGAAATTTAATCCCTCTTCCGGAATCTTATTCATAATGTCAGATTTGTCACCGTCTGTTAAGAAAGCTCCGGTGTAATTGTTGTAGTCATCCAGAGTGAAAGAATTATTGGAAATGTTTACACCAATTCCAAATAATTCTACTGATTTCTTTTGATAGTCAGCAAATCCGAGATTAGCCGGATTATAACGAACGGCATCAACACCGCCGGCAAGCCCGGAGAATGCACCACCCATGCCCAATGCTCTCGCCGTTGATTCTGCCCCGGCTTTTACATTTGAAAAGGCTGGACACAACAGCAGGCAAACCAATAGCAGCAGCTTTGTTGAATCTGTTATATTCTTCTTCATTTTATTATCCTTTAAAATTTTCCGTCAAAGAGATATTCAATCTCGATGCGTCCTGTGACTGTCATATAGTCATTTTGGTTGAGTATGATTGTCTGTCCGTTGGAGCCGAGCAGAGTTATTTCATGACCGATATATAACTGGCCGCTACTTAAAATGTCTACATCCGAACTGTCGATAAAAATTTCTTGTTCACCGGATGACTGAATGGTTATAGCAAATCCGTTGGAATCTACCAGAGCTGGAATTATTATGAGAGAGTCAAAACTTAATTCAGGATTACTGAAGAGACTCGATGAATCTCTGGCAATTCTAATATTGACGCTGCCGCCAATTGGAATTCTGTTATCAATTGAATAGATGAGACGCGCCTGAATGAGATGGTCAGATATAAGCCGGGCCGTGCTTGAGTCAATGGTCTCAGTGGAGACGTCTGACTCAAAGGTATAATCACTTAATACTACTGCTAAAGGTGCGTACACATGAAGGGTTGCGGTTACATAATCTCCCGCGGCTATCGTACCCAGATAAACAGAATCACCCATTAAGGCTGTTCCGTTGACTGTTATCTGTGTCGGTATAGGGGAGAGGAATGATGCAACGGTTGAATCGGCGAGGAAAATATTGCTAATTGCCATTGGAGAAATATTGCCTGAAAAATTAAGCGACTTGCCGTTATTGCCGTTCAGTGTAATGTCTAAACTGCCGGGCAAATCGACCTGATTGTTAACTTCTAAAGTGAGCTGAACGGTTTTGAATTCCAATGAATCAAACCCCTGCGGGATATCCGTTATTTGCTGAACCGAACTGAAATTTGCCGCTTGGTTGTTGAATTTTCCTGAGATTGATGCAAACTGAATTCCCGTAATAAAGGCTGTCATCTGGAAATAATCATTCTCGCTCAATATTACTTTATTTGCGCCGGTACTAATTATAGCCGTA
>JACZYS010000079.1 GCA_022570975.1 Candidatus Zixiibacteriota bacterium
GTTGCGCCTTCCAAATCCCTTCCCAAAATCTAAGAAAACCTTGGTATCTTTGTCTTCTAGGAGAATTTTATTTCCTCCAATTTCGTTTACTCCACCGTAAAAAGTGAGGCTAGTCATGGTATTGTTCTCATAAAATGATATCTAAAAAACAGATCCTTAACTTTGGAAACTATTCTGGCTTACCGAAAACATCATCTAATGTTTCAGCATTATCTATCAGATTTTTCACAGTGTATTTTGGTGCTTGGGAACCAACATTAGGACAATAATGGATTGAATCTCAACAGATTCGTTACAGGGTATTGAACTAATTGTTCAAAGCCCTGTGAGTGTACGGAACTCAACAGATTTGTTCCCAGATAATGTCACAAATGAATCGGCAAACAAGATGTAACATTTTAAGTTAAAATTTCTGAGAGATATACAGCTCTAGTCAGATCGATCTTTTCCCCATAGCTTTTTTTGAAATTCAACGTAGGAAGAAATCAAATCTGCTGTTACTCTTACAGGTAGCAGAACCAAAGCATCAATCAATGAAATGTCAGGATTAATTACTTCTTGAATTTTTTCTCCTAAAATGGCATATTTGTTTGAATAGTTTTTCACTTTTTCTAAATATTGTGAAGCTATTTTTTTATCAAATTTGTTAATTATTGTAAAAATGTTGTCAGCATATCTTTGTTTATGTTTTTCACTAGCAGGAGAATTAAACTGTGTATAATTTGTAACTAAAATAATTTTATTCTTAAAATCATTACTAGATATTTTTTCAAACATATTATAGATTTCGACTAACTCGTTTTCTTTGCGTTTATCAATTAAATCCAACAAATATCTTATGCTGTTACCTAACATAGAACTAGTATTAGTAACTGGAATTTTCTTTTCTTCTAGATCAATTTTCCAAAAATCATCTTCCAGATCAAATAGTTTAGCTTTGGACGTTAAAATAAAATTGTATTTTGGTTGTTTACTGGGATGTTCAACATAGGTTGAGAATGGTATCAACCGTACTGATGGGGGGGCTATAGAAAGTATAGTTTGTATAAGTTTGGGTTTGTTTGTCTTAAAAATTGCAATTTTTTCATTCTTAAATAGTGCCACCAAAACGGTAGGTAAAATAGACCTAATTTTTTCAACATTTTCAAAATCAATAGGAATTTTTTCCGATTTTAAAATTAATTTAGGCATTTCACCTAAAAAAGAAGGATCTTCATGATAGTATTGTTCAAAAATTCTTGAGTCATTGTCTAGTTTCTGAAATTCTTTTTTTTCAATAACAAAAGTATGACTGTAGATAGTGCCTAGTCTCCCGTCAAAACCCACACCAATATTTTTTACAATACTAAATGCCACTATGTTTTTTTTTAATAGAATTAATGACCTAGATTGAATGAATTTGTTTAGATTAATATCTACTGGATAAAGATAGTTTTCACATTCTGAAATTATTTCTTTATTTATTCCCGGACTTTTAGCTATGACTTGATAACCTTTTTCGTGTTTTGTCTTTGCTACAGTAAAAATAAATTGTTCACAAAAAGGCATGTCTCATGAAAGTTTTTCTATTACCCATAAAATAAATTTGACGTATTCACCATTACTGTAAGAAATTGGATCTATTATTTTCTTAATGGGTGTCTGTGATGGCAGTGCATCTTGTTCTTCTTTAACATCTTCTTGTTTTTGTGATGGCAGTACATCTTGTTCTTCTTTAACATCTTCTTGTTTTTGTGAATCTTCAGTTGGTTTCTCTCCTACTATAAACAAACTAAAATATTGTCGTGGACCATCGTGTACATGAGATAAAGTGGTATGAAATTGTGGCATATACTTTTTAATCATATTTTCCGGCGAACCTTCGATACCATTTTTTAACGTATCCGTCTTAGTTAGAACTATAGCTAAAGGAGTAGTAAATTTACCATTATCTTGAATTTCTCCTAAAACTTTCTTAAAAGCTAAAAGTGAGTTTAACATCTGTGATTGTCTAGTTTGGATTGTTTTCCAATTATCAAATTCAGAACAATCAATCAAAATAGCATAAAGTTTTGCAAAAATAAGATAGCTAAATGGTCCTAGAGGCTCTTTATCTTTTTTCAAAGCTAATACATTGTTTACTCTAGTTTCTGCCGACACATCCCCTCCCAGAAAAGCCAGTTTAAAATCCTCCCCCGAGATATCTCTTACATGAAAAAGGATTTTGTTACCCAAAGGAGGAGCTCTAACTACTTCGAATACGAGTTTTGATTCCATACGAGGTCTGCTTGGAGGTGGAAAAACTTTGTCAGTAAAAATGGATTCTTCTGTTTCTTCTAGTATATCGCTGCCTGAGAGCAAATTGAAACTAAACTCATCTTTATCAAAATAAGTAAAAATTGCATCTTTCAATAATGTTCCAACTACAGTTTTACCTGATCCTTGATTACCAATTATAGCCACTAGATTTTGTTCGCTATAATGATCTGTTGCTGATTTAAGAAGCGGCGCTGCAGTTTTTGCACTCAACTTTTATTGTTATTCTTAACCACTCAATAAAGGTAACTTGCTCTGTTTGATATACTCCCTTGCCAATAGAGAATTTCATCGCATTCCTAAAAAAATTGTAGCATTTAATGCCTATACTTTCTTTCCAATTTCCTTCTTAATGATATGAAAAGAGCTCCTAAAAGCGGTAATAATGCTATTCTTAAAAGCAAGTCGCTTAACGCATTATGCGAACTAAATACATAAAAAGGGAAAAATGCAGAAATGCTTCGAATTATGGCATTATTCATTGCTTCACTTCCAAACCCACTTTGGAATACTAAATTTATGACATTAAAGCCTGAAGACCAGAAATAGAATGTTGAAAAAATCAAACCTGGTATTACAAATTTCAATGGCCTATAATATGATTCACCATACTTAGCTATAACATAGTAAAAAGATAAGACTGAAAAAATCTGTGCTAAGATATTCTTATGAGTGATCAAAGGTTCATTAGGTTTAGACATATTTCTAGTGTTTTTTTTAAATTTTCGTTTTAATTCCATTTCTCGAACAAAAAATTCACCTGCAAAATCATAATTTAATTTTTTATCAAAATTTTCTTGCAGATTTCTATAAATATTCATAACAGTTTCCAATCGAACATTTTGTTCTAATTTGTTTTCAATAATTCTTTCATCTTGTACTTTGAATTTATTGTTGTGCTCTTTTAGTTTTTCACAAAAAATTATAAATTTATCCCACCAATCCATTGGTTTACGATATACACGTTCCCATCCGATATTATCTCCGAAATTAATTTTTGAAATGTCCGTTTCAAGAAAAGAAAGTTTTGATAAATTTCCATCAAATAATATGTCTCCTGAATTAGTAAATTTAATTTTTCTTGGATTACAAGAACAAGCCATCCTTATGATGAGAACAATGATGGAGACGATGTTGGCTCATCGTGAAAAACCGATTCCTGCCATCCGAAACAGTCGGAACGAAGTATCGGAAGAGTTGGAAGCAGTCGTCGAGAAAATGATGGCAAAGAAACAGAAGGATCGCTACCCTGGAAACAAGACTGCAATTGTTAAGTCCCTTGGGAAATTTGCGGCCAAACCCGACTTTCTGTTTGCAATCCACGCCCACGTTTGGTACACTTATCGAGTTCGCTTCACCCAGTGCGAGAAGTACTTACGCAGGCTTCAGGCAACGCTAATTCGGTAAGTTCACAGAGTTGAAGACATTTCCACAGATTCCGCAGGGCGGAATCTGTGGAAGTGTCTTTTTTTTGTTGGTTTTTGCATGCATCCTTATCTCAGTTCGCAATTGAGCCTCATTTAGGAAAATGTTCCGAAAATTCGCCATAGTTCTCGCAAAGGCTAATGGAATGTATTTGATAGGAAAAGGCACGTTCACCATCGACAATTTGATGGTTCACGAAGGAAATTTCCATCACGGTGAAATGGAAGGATTTGGTATCCGAAAATGGAATTCTGGGGATGTGTATGGTAGAATACAACAAACAGGAAGCGGCGATCGAGCCATTAGAGATTTGCGTTGCTTTAAATCCGAGCAATTCAGTTGCATTGAACACTCTTGGATTAGTTTACACTTATCTAAAAAAATATGATATGGCAGAAAAATACTTACTCAAAGCGGTATCGATTGACACTTTAGGTTTCAAAATATATTATAACATTTACAAATTTTATAAACTTACCGGAAGAAATAAAAACTTATTTCATTTTTTAAAAAAATCCTCAGAAAAAAAAGATGCTCCGTTGCATGTGTTGCAGGAGCTTCTCAACTATTATCTTATCAACAAACAATATAGTCAGGCGGCAAGTTTCATAAACAGTAATTTGGTCATTAAGTATGACAGCCTCTATATCAGCAAATTAGTTGACTCCTATCCGGATTTAAAATCAGCTTTGATAAAATAACCACTGGCAACTCTCAGAAACTTACTCACAAATTTTATATCGAAATAATGTTAATTCTGAATCAGCAATGATTATTATGAGCTGGTTAACTGATATATTTTCCGGAACAGTTGGAGGAGTACTCAAAAATGTAAGCTCGGCTGTTGATGAGCTTCATTTGAGTGCCGAAGAAAAAGAAAATCTCAAGCTGAATTTTGAGAAAATCTTACAGCAAAGAGAATCAGTCTTAAATTTCACCATCCAGACAGAACTCAAAGCCAAAGAACAGATTTTGATAGCAGAGCTGAAACAGGATGATAATTATACAAAAAGAGCCAGACCAACTGTTGTATATTCCGGATTGTTTTTTATCGGCTACATATACTGTCTTGTACCAGTATTATCACACCTCCTGAAGCTGAATATTCCGACTCTCAATCTGCCCTCTGAGTTCTGGCTGGGCTGGTCAGGAATTGTAGCCACCTGGTCTGTCGGAAGGTCAATGGAAAAAATGGGTGCCGCCAATAAATTTTCTAACAAGATTACCGGCGGAGTCAAAAGCCATCTTCTTGGCGATGAGTAACAAACCTGTTCAAAACAGATTGTATATAGAAAATCAACTGCTTAAAGGAGAAAATGTTAGATTCATATTCTCTCCAAATTTTGGTGCAGATTTCAAAAAAAAGCTGCCTGATACAATTATCTTTCACTATACCGCCGGTCCATCGGCAAAATCCGCAATTTCTACTCTTACCAATCCAACTACAAGAGTTTCAACACATCTGATAATCTCAAGAAAAGGAGAGATATTTCAGCTTGTCCCTTTTGATAAAATTGCCTGGCATGCCGGAAAAAGTAGACATAATCAGAGAAAAGGGTTGAACAGATTCTCTATAGGTATAGAACTGGTAAATGCAGGTAGATTAATCAAAAAAAATGAAAATTATTACTCATGGTTTAAGAAAAAAATTGGCCTGAATGAAGTCTTACAGGCGATTCACAAAAACGAACAAAATTTCTCTTACTGGCACCGCTATACAGCTGGTCAAATTTGTCAGGCTGAAAGAGTTTGTGCTATTTTGAAAGATAGGTATAATATTGATCATATTCTGGGGCATGATGAAATAGCTCCAAAAAGAAAAACAGATCCCGGTCCGGCTTTCCCGATTGATATATTGAGGGAAAATCTCTTGTAGATCACAATATTCCCGGCCAAAATTGTAATCATTCCCATCAGGTCAGGACCACTTTTAAATTGACAGAATGCCCAAAAAACATAAATTGAATAGTGGAAGAGTCACGGCAAAATAAATGAGAAGCTAATTTCTCAATTCTATTACTTCGGATAGGTAAAAACATGAAATCAGTAAAGCCAGTTAAGCTTTGGTTGTTAATTCTTGCAATATTGTCGATGGGATATTCGGCCAAATCCCAGACATCAATCACTTTAGATCATGTCGATAATATTTCTGATGGCAACAAAATTGACACCGGCCAGATTGTAACTTTTCATTTAAGGCTGACCAACAATTCCGGTGTGCCCTTGGTTGGAATAACAAATGGGTATAATATATATTCTTCAGATGGCGCAACCTGGACAACTTCCACATTTGAAAAAACATCTGCAATCACCATTACAATGTTTGATAATCTGCTCTTTGCTTATACAAGTTCAATTTCAGGTTCAGATGCTGACACTATCGGATTTGGAGGTTATTCTTTATTTGCACCCGGAATTCCAGACGGTTTCGATGAAATTGTTTACACAATAAGTATTGGCCCGGCAGGAGCTGAAAGTCATGACAAGACTATTTGTCTTGATTCTGCCTGGTATCCGCCAACAAATGACTGGCTATGGGCAACAGACGACATTGTAATTGTCCCCGACTGGGATGGTCCCCATTGTTATACCATAAATAAATGTGTCGGTGGCCCTGACAGCGACGGCGATGGGGTAGCTGATGAATGCGACAACTGCCCGGACAACTCAAACCCTGAACAGGCAGACACGGACTCAGACGGATGGGGAGACGCCTGTGACAACTGTCCGCTGGATGAAAATCAAGACCAATCTGACTCTGACTCAGATAATATTGGTGACCCGTGTGATAACTGCCCGGAAATTACAAACGCTGACCAGGCAGATGCAGACAACGATGGAGTTGGAGATGTTTGTGACAATTGTCCGGAGACCAACAACCCGGATAATACTGACTCAGACACCGATGGTATTGGCGATGCCTGTGATAACTGCCCCAGTTTCTTTGATCCGGATGGAACAGATTCTGACTCAGATGAATTTGGTGATGTCTGCGACAACTGTCCTGATATTGCTAATCAGGGACAGGAAGATTTTGACAATGACGGATTTGGAGACGCCTGTGACAACTGTCCTTTCTTATCAAATCATGATCAGGCCGACTCTGATAACAACGGAATTGGAGACATCTGCGAAGCATCAGAGACCCAGCTCACAATTGAACCGGACACTCTTTATGTGGCCTTTCTAAGAAGTATTAATCCAAAATTCCTGACCTTTCGGGCCGGGAACCTGGTGGGTGGTAAGTCAGTCTCTGATTTAAACCTTTCTACGCTCAGAATTAACAACACGGCTATACCTGCGACTTCTGAGATTCTTGTCTCCTCTCCGGGGTTTAGCGGTGAAGTTCTGGAGATAACATTAGAAGTTTATAATTTTCTGAATAACGCAATATTATATTGGGACACATCCAATCGATTCTATAATCTGAGCGGAGAATTCAATGATAATTCAAGTCTTGATCTATCGTCGGTCTATACGATAATTGGCCACACTTCAGGAGACCTTACTTCGGATGGAATAGTAAATATTTCTGACCTAATGTTTCTCATAAATTATATTTTCAAAAATGGTATAAATCCTGTCCCTCTGGAAGCAGCAAACATGAACGGTCTCGGGAATATTGACATTAGTGACTTGATTTACCTGATTTGTTATCTTTACAAAGATGGCCCGGCACCGAGCCACCCATAAATTTGGAATCGTCAGGTGTGCGGAGTTCCTGACCTGCAGGCTAATGTCGAAACCGCAGGGGCATTGCCCCCTTATTTGGAACGTAGATTTTCAATCATACATATATTATGCTATCAGAGAGTAAGTCGCCCTGAGCGGAGTCGAAGGGTTCTTGTGGGCGGCAGACGCCCTCGTCTGCCCCTTTTTTGTAATCTAGAGTGTTGTGGGCGGCAGACGCCCTCGTCTGCCCCTTCTTTGTAATCTATTGTGGGCGGCAGACGCCCTCGTCTGCCCCTTCTTTGTAATCTGGAGTGTGGCTATTGTTAATCATTGACAATATTTAATATTTTCATATCTTTGATATAGCTCAATAATCAGAAATCTTTGGCTCGGATATTTGATATATGACTCATAAAACTTTCAAAATATTGACTTCATTTTTCTTATTGCTTTTTGTTGCCTCCCTCAATGCAGACCCACTGGTAACACGTGATGATTTTATTTGCTATGATACCACCGGGAATTTACTCAGTAATAGCTGGAACTATGTCAATATGCACGAAGACGGAACTCTGTCACAAATTAATTGTATGTTAACACCATTAAACCTCTTTGAATACAGCTATACTTATCAATTCAACAGATTTGATAAGTTTGGTAATCAGACTCAACCTGTAATTAATTTCTTACCTGATACTGTAAATGAAGATACGACCTGGTTGGTAGCTGCCAGACTCGAATGCTATACAAATAATAACGGCATTACATTTATTCCAGCAGTTGGAGACTTGGAATCATCTTTTGTTGCGCCATATAATAACATGCTCGGATATTTATTTGACTCAACCGGAAATCAGATTGGAGAAAGAATCTGTTTTGACTGTGACATGAGTTATGAAAGTTATGTTCTCAACAGTTTCGTTTGTGGAGATATTTCCGATGACAATATTCTCGGAATAGTATGGTATTTTGCTATGGTGGGCCAATCTCCTTATCATGATAGTATTTATGTACGGTTTTACTACATGAATGAAGATAGTTTAAGTGACCCAATAAAAATAACTGATCTGCCAATGCCTTTACCACATAATGGTGTATACAAACTTCCAAGTCTCAAAATAGCACAAGATTCCAGCTTTGTCATTTCTTGGGTTGACCAACAATATTACAGAACTTTTTATGTGGCTTACAATTCTGACATGACTCAGAAGTATCCTGTTCAGATTGCGGAGTGTATGGATGGGGATTCAACCAACTGTACACCTGTACCTCATCCTCAATTTCAAGATATGGTAATGGAAGCAGATGGTGATTTCTACATTACATGGTGTGGGCCCTACCTTAGTGAACCCACCTGTGTCAATGTTCGTCAGGTATGGGTAAGAGGATTTAATGCTGATGGAACCCCAAAATATGACCCAATGATAGTTAATGATTTTGATTCTTTGTATATCTGTGCCGGTGAAGATATCTGGCCTCATATTGCCTGTGATGATTCTGGGAATGTTCTTGTCATTTGGTCAGATGCTCGTGATTATCCGGGATATAATGTTTATGGTGCTACTAAGAGGAATGTATATGCACAAAAAATTGACCCTGATGGTAATTTTGTTGGACCAAATTACAGGTTAAACAATAATATAGGAGAAGCCGGGTGGTTTGGCCGAGGCACCCAGTGTGACATGAATAACTCGGGGCAAGCAGTAATGATGTGGCGTAATGTCAATATGGATTATCGAGTTTGGGCCCAGCTGATGCCCTATCATGATATAGGGACTTTTATCCCGGGTGACATTAACTTGAGCATGTCAACGAGCATTGAAGATTTGATATATTTTATAAACTATCTTTTCAAAAATTCAGATGCAAATTTTTGGCCGAGGGATTTAGTAGATCTCAACGGTGATTCTGCCAATGGGAATATTGCAGATTTAACTTATCTGGTAAGCTATTTCTTCAAAGGCGGCTCGGAACCGGTCACTCCATATGAAGGAATTAGAGAAGAGATTGTGCATACATTTGGTTTTGACCCAAACAGCGCATCAGAAGTTACAGATCCAACACCTTTCAAAACCACAGAGCCAAAAACATACTCAGATTCAGTTGGAATTCTCCGCTGAGAGCTAGGATTGTTAGGTGCGGAGGTTCCTGATTTCAGCCCAATTTGTGACATTGTTTTTGTTGTTATTGATAGCATAAAATCATATAAATCTACCATGAGAATATTAGGCATAGACCCCGGTTTACAAATAACCGGATATGCGGTTATAGAAGAAAACGGCTCCTCGCACTCTCTTATAGAAGCCGGATGCATCCGCCCCAAAAAAAGCGACCAAACAGCAATTCGACTGGCTGAGATTGCAAGAGAAGTGGAAACGGTTATCACCGATTTAAAGCCCGATGCAGTTGCCGTCGAAGATTTATATTCACATTATGACCACCCCAAAACAGCAATAATTATGGGACATGCCAGAGGTGTCGTCTTGTTGAAAGCCGCAGAGTCAAATCTGCCCGTTTACATATATGCTTCAACCCGGATAAAAAACTCCCTGACCGGCAACGGACGGGCAAGCAAAAGACAAATGCAGATGATGATAAGCTCAGAATTCAATCTGGCGGCTCCTCCCGAACCGCCGGATATTGCCGATGCCATGGCCGTGGCCCTCTGTCATTTGAGGGCGATTAAACAGGAGGCAATGACGGCAAAGTGATTAGTCAGATAACAGGTCAATTAAAAGATGTAACCGATTCTTTTGCTCTGGTAGTAAACGGAGGTATGTCGTATGAGATACTTGTCCCTTCGGCCCTGGCTGACAGACTAAAG
>JACZYS010000080.1:0-3900 GCA_022570975.1 Candidatus Zixiibacteriota bacterium
GCGGCCCCGGGCGTTACTGGAACGAGAATTGTCAGAACCCCGGCAGAGTCTCTAATAGTTTCATTCAACTGGTGGATAAGTAATGGCGCTTTTACATTGGATTTTGGACCAAGAGAAAAAATTGGAAAAGGTGCTTTAAAAGAAGCAGAATTATATGATTATGGTACCGGCGGATTGGGAACCCCGCACGGTGACCGCTCAAAGTATTATATTATGAGAAACAGGGAATTTGATTACGACCAGGTTTATACAGCTAATGTAAGAATCGATGACACCCTCTGGATATATCCAAACCAGTTTTTGGCGGCTGACTTTTCGGACGGTTTTGACACGCGATATTTAATCTCATTTGGTCCTTTTGATATTGATCCCGGTGAAACTCTTCCGCTCTCATTTTCTTATGTGGCCGGAGCAAACTTTCATACTGATCCTCTAAATGCCGATGATAATTTGAGAGCTTCTTACGAACCTGACATATATTATTCAAAACTCAATTTTGAAGATATAACTACAAACGCTCGTTGGTCTTCATGGATTTATGACAATCCCGGTGTTGATACCGATGACGACGGTTATTTCGGCAATTATTTCCGCTTTGCGACTGATTCCGTTTTTGACAGCACCTCGATAGGTCAATTTGGAGATACTATTAGATGGTACACACAAACGGAAGTTGATTCCATTCCTATATCCGGTGACGGCGTTCCTGATTTTCAAGGAGCCAAACCGCCTCCGGCACCGGTTCACTGGGTAACCACGGAAATCGGCAAACTTACGATAAGATTTAATGGACTCCGTTCAGAAACAACTCCCGATAACTTCTTGAAAGCTACCGGTGAAGATCCATTTGATTTTGAGGGATACCGTGTTTATTACGCTCGTGACGAACGTTCATCCAGCTACAGCCTGATAGCCTCTTATGACCGAGAGAATTACAATAAATGGATCTACAACAATGACATAAATGACTATGTTCTTTTGGATGTTCCTTTCACAAAAGATGAGTTGATATCACTTTATGGAGCAGTAGTCGGGGGAAGTTTTGAGCCTATTGATTATCCCAGAACCAGCCCATTCTTCTTTTTTGATTCTCTCTTTTATTTTGAAGCTCAGGATTATAACGCTTCCACATTTGGTATAGACTCAAAAATTGAAAGGATATATCCAAACGCTCCATATCCGCCTTCTCTGATTATTGATACTCTGATGAATCTTCCCGATGACACTCTCTATTTGACCGATGATGGATATATCAAGTATTTTGAATACCAAATTGCAATTGAAAACCTGCTTCCAACTGTAGGCTATTGGGTTAACGTGACGGCATTTGATTACGGTTCACCGGCATCCGGTTTGCCGTCTCTTGAGTCTTCCAGAACAATTCTCTCTACTTTTGCATACGCCAATAATTCTGCTGAAACTTTGCAGTCAAACAAACAGGATATATATGTTTATCCTAACCCGTATAGGATTGATGCTGAGTACAGAAGTTCAGGATATGAAGGTTTGGATGCTTCTGTTGTTGGAAACGCCAATGACAGAGTTAGAAAAATTAACTTTGCTAATGTGCCTCCGAAATGCACGATTAGAATCTTCTCCTTGGATGGAGACCTTGTCAGAGAGATTGAACACTTTTTTAGAGACCCTTCTGACCCAACTTCGACTCATGAAGAATGGGATTTGATTACCAGAAACACTCAGTTGGTTGTATCCGGGCTTTATTACTGGACAGTTGAAAATGCTGAGACAGGGGAAGTTCAAGTTGGTAAATTAGTCATCATTATGTAATTTTATTATGTCTTGATCATGTTTAGTACTTTAAATATTGGAAACCGGCGGAATTTTACAATTCTGTCGGTTTTTGTTTTATTTGCATCAACAATAATTCAGGGCGAGGAGCGTCCAAACCCTAAAATAAATTTTCACACAAAACAAAAGCAGCTCCCCTTTGCCTTAGAAGAATTTCCTATAGTAGAATACCAAATTCATAACAGAGGCAATATGCAACTGGCCGTGGGAAACAATGGAACATTTGGGACTCTTGGCAGTTCCATTCAAGACCCGTTCACCGGTGACTTTGTGCTATCATGCATATATCCCAAAAACAGCAACATTGTATTTCTTTGGGTAGGAGCCTTGTGGGTTGGTGCTGTTGTCGGCAGGGATACATTAGTCTCCTGTGCTACCGAAGACTGGTATACGACCGCTGAATTCTGGCCGGACTTTAAGCCACTGGGTGATTTTGTTACCAAGTCTATTGATGTGAATTCTCCTTATTATTCACCGGGGGCTTATTCTGAAGAGGACTTTATCTGCTATTACACAGACACCGTTACTAATCCCGCAATTGTAGCCAGTGACCCAACTGACGGACGTCCGCACAAGCCTCTAAATATCAAAGTGACCCAGCGCTCAATGTCGTGGAGTTATGCCTATGCTGATGACTTTATCCTTTTTGACTACCAGATTGAGAATATTGGGTTTGAGGATCTAAAAGAAGTATATCTGGGGCTTTTTGTTGATGGTGATGTCTGGCACACAACCAGAAATGGTCCTATAGGCTGGGATGATGATATTGTCGGCTTTTATCGTTCCCACCCGGCACCGGGTAACTGTGATTTCATAGATACGATTAATATTGCTTTTACGGCAGACAACGACGGCGACCCTGACCAAGGTTTGTGGGACTACAGATCAACTTTGAGTACTGTTGGCTCAAGAGTAATCAGAACGCCTTCCGATTCCTTAAAATATTCATACAACTGGTGGATAATAAATTATAGTGATGCGTCCAGAGATTTTGGTCCCAGGAGACAGGAAACTGCTGATGATAAATTCAGGAGCTTCGGAACACGTCTTGGAACTCCGGCCGGTGACTTAAATAAGTATTATGTAATGCGGCACGAAGAGTTTGATTATGACTTGATGTACAGTGCTATTGACCAGACCAGAAACGGATGGCTGAAACCGCCGCAATTTGCACAAGATTATGCAGCCGGTTATGACGCCAGGTATTTGCTTTCATTTGGACCGTTTAATGTAAGCCCCGGCGAACAGCTCCCGATTACATTTGCCTGGATAGGAGGTGAGAATTTTCACCAAGAACCAAACGATTTCGATGACTTTTTTGACCCCGCAAATCCGGATAATTATTACTCAAAGCTAAATTTTAATGACCTGGCGACCAACTCAAGATGGGCCTCGTGGGTTTTTGACAATCCCGGTGTTGATACCGATGGTGACGGTTACTTTGGTAAATTTAGAGTGTGTGAAGGTGAAACGACTTACTATGAAGGTGACGGCATTCCTGATTTCAAAGGGGCAACACCTCCACCGGCTCCTGTTTTTTGGGTGATACCGTCATCGGGAAAACTTAAAGTGAGATTGAACGGCTTTCATTCTGAAACAACAAAAGACAGTTTCTCAAATCTGAGAGATTTTGAAGGGTATCGGATTTATCTGGCCAGAGATGAAAGACCCTCCAGTTATTCAGTAGTTGCTTCTTATGACTTAGAAGATTTCAATCGGTACATTATGGATATTGAATATGATACTGTTTTTTCTGTCAACGAAAATGGAGATATAATTTTCTCAGTTTCCACCTCAACCGAAATTTCTCTAATAGATGTACCGTTTACACTTGACTCTTTGAGATGTCTCTACGCAGATAATGGCTGTGGTGATAAATCATTTAAACCGCTTGATTATACCAGAACCTCTCCCCTGATTGTTGGTGACTCTGCCTTTTATTTTGAAGCACAGGATTATAATGCCTCAATACTGGGATTTACTACTCCCTTCGAAAAGATATATCCCAACCAGCCATATCCGACAACATTAAATAAGTTTCAGGCTAACCCTGATGAACTGACCATTGACGGATATTTTAAATATTTTGAA
>JACZYS010000080.1:3910-10153 GCA_022570975.1 Candidatus Zixiibacteriota bacterium
TACGAAGTGACAATCGAAAATCGTCTGGCCACTGTTCCCTACTGGGTAAATGTGACTGCTTTTGATTATGGCTCTCCTATCGCCGGATTAGCCGCCCTTGAAACATCGTTAACTGTGGGAACACAGGTTGCATATGCGTTAAATTCGCCGGAACTCTCTGCCCAGGAAGATTTGGAAGTATTTGTCTATCCAAACCCATACCGTAGTGACGGCAACTATAGCCTGGCCGGATATGAAAACAGACTCGGTGCCATGGCTGAAGAAAGAGCTCGTCTCATACATTTTGCCAACCTTCCTCTTAAGTGTACAATAAGGATATTTTCTCTGGACGGAGATCTGGTAAAAGAGATATTTCATGACACTCAGTCCGGAGACCCGACCGCATCTCACGAACAATGGGACCTGATCACAAGAAACACTCAGGCTGTTGTTTCCGGTCTATATTATTTTGTAATTGAGTCTGAGAGAAAAACCCAGATTGGAAAATTTGTCATCATAAAATAAAATCAGGAGACAGTTCTCTTAATAACCAGCATAGTTACATCATCTGACGGTGGGTAACCTTCAACAAAATCATCAATATCCCTGACCAGATTTTCACAAATAACTTGAGGGCTCTCGGTCAATGACCTCTTAATCAGGTCATAGAGTCTGTCTTCGCCGTACTGAGCGTTATCTTCTTTCTCCGCTTCGGTTACTCCGTCCGAATAAACAACCAGGACATCATCTGATTCAAAATCAAGTTGTGACTCTTCCCAGTTCATAAGGCCAAAAGCACCAATCATGACTCCCGAAGCGGTCAGAAGATTATTTTCACCACTTTTTCTAACCAGAAAAGCCGGGTTATGGCCGGCATTTATGTAACGTAGTTTGTTATCATTCGGATTGATTATTCCCAAAAACAAGGTAGCAAAATCTTCCGGTTTTGATGACATAAATAATTGAGCCGAGACTTGTTCTACAAGGTGGGTGAGCGATATTTCTTTTTGTTGATAGAGAATTCTCAGCGAGGCCAAAATATTTGACATGAGGAGAGCCGCACCCATCCCCTTTCCGCTGACATCAGCTACAAGGAATAGAAAAGAGCCGTCTTCAAGAAGGCACATATCGTACATGTCTCCGCCTACGGCACGGCACTGCTTTTGAAAAGCATGGACCTCATATCCATTGACTTCGGGGTAAGAAATATCAAGGAGCCGCTTTTGAATTTCTGTGGCCCGGTTAATCTCAGCCTCCATCAATTGTTTTTCCGCTCTTTCTTCCATCAATACATAGTTAATCAGACGGGAGGCAATTATATTTCCAAATATTGCCAGAAGTTTTAAGTATTCATCGTTGTAATGGTGCAATGGTGAAGTTGTATCTACATATAAAATTCCCAGCACCTCCCCCTCTTCAAACAGAGGGACAGCCATGGCAGATTTCATTTTTGAGATAACAATCGACTCCTGATTAGCAAATTTTGAATTGTTGGCTGAGTCTTCAATAACAATGGCCTGTTTATTGGTTAAAATATCATTGATAATAGTTCGGGAAAGTGTCAAACTCCCGCCATCTTTTCCGCCCGGGATATGGCTGGCAGTAATATAAAGTTCTTTGCTGTCATTATCAGAATCATTTGATGTTAGAATAATATATCTTTCCGCCGGGACAACATTGGCTATCAGCCCCAAAGAGCGCTCCATCATAAGTTGCTTGGGCTCATCTAAGGTAAGTCTTTTTGCCATATCAAAAAGGGTGGTCAAAACTTCCGGACGTTCGGTAACTTTTGAAGGAAGCGGTTTGAGAGCTTCCTTTATGTCAAGCAGAACAGATTTTTCCGGCTCACGGTCAATCAGTTGGGTGGTGATTGGACGGGAAGCAAAAGAGCTTGTTTCAGAATCATCGGCAAGTCTGAAATCTGTTTCTCCAAAAAGAATTCTGCTGCCAATTTTGATTTCGATGCAGCTGGTTAGTGAAACATCATTGACATAGGTGCCATTATGACTGCCAAGGTCGGTCAGAAAACATTTTTTATCGGCGGTAAGTTCAAGCTGGGCATGTTTTCTTGATACGGTATTGTTCTCGATAAAAAAATCAGCCTCTGAAGTTCGGCCAATAATATATTTCCCCGGTTTTAAATCCCAGTTGTATTCTTTCTTGCCATCGGTTCCAATAAGTTTCAAAATCACCAGTTTTCCTTTATCACTTTGTTATCGATATTTATACCTTACCCATAAAATCGGAAATTTTTTGGAATCCGTCAATAGCATATTTCCCCCAGCCGTTATAAGACATTTTGGACAAAATCTCTCTTTTTTCTTTCTTTGAGACAATATTGGCCAGTTGCCCAATGTCTCCTGTATTTTCTAACTCCATCGCAACCCCTTCACCCAACAGCTTGTCCCGGTTTAAAGGAGCAAAAGAACCGTAGTGAGGTGTCAGGATGAACAGAGGCAGACCCAAACCCAGGGCCCAGTTACTTCTTTCATGAGATGGAGCCACAAAATAATCAAAGAGGTCAAAACAGTTGCCGGTGAGAGCAGTTTCTTCCTCTCTGCTGTCAAAAGTCACGATATTTAAACTTCTTTTGCACTCTATTGTCAAATCATTATTATCAGCAAGAAGATTGGACATTTGTTTACTGAGTCTTCCTTTTTTTTTGCAAAAGACAATTGCCTTCCCGCCTGCGGACATAACCGCAAGAACGGTTTCAACTATTGTCCTGACATGTCTTGAAGGCTCGGCGCCGGAACTGAAAAATGCTCCGCAGAGACAATCTGCTTCTTCTATTCGCTTTATTCTATACTCAAATCTTGTTTCGGCTCTTTCAATCAATTCAGGATCGATACATAAGCCGGTTGTGTGAATCTGTGAGTTGTCATATCCGGCGCAAATAAATTTATCAGCCACTTCTTTTGTAGGAACAAAAAGTTGTGATGCTCCTTTGGGAAGCTCAGTCAAGGGCACCACTGTCTCTCCGTGCTGGTAGAAAAGATTTGTCTTTGGTGAAAGTATCTTGACCAAAAGAGGGTGGGCGACTATAAGAGCCGAGTCATCTGCTTTATTGTTAATTGTTATGGAACGACCTAATACGGATAGTAAAAAATCAGAATGATTGATATGCTTACTGCCTCTAATAAACTTGTATAATCTGCCAATCAGATTCCCAGAGCTGCCCGAGATATAAAGCTGATAGATAAGTTTCCACAACCAAAAAGAAAGTCCCCGTGACTGTTTGAAAACGTCGGTCGATGAATATTCAATTCTGTTTTTATTGAGAAAATATTTGATACCGTCCAGATAAAAGGGATGCCCCCGGCCTATTTCCGTATAGAGAAACTGAATTGCTTTCATTGCTTAAATAAGCAAGAGATTTCCCGATTGAGAAGCTTTAAAATTGTTCTTTTGACTGCTTGATTTGTGCCAAAAAAAAACCGGCCAGAGACCGGTTTTCTTATTTATGTACTCTGAAACTATTATTCCATTGAAGACAATTCGCCTACATCTATGGCTTTGGAAAGATCCAGGAATATCAAAAGGCGATCTTCCAACTTGGCGACACCTTTTATATATTCTGAATTGACACCGGTTACAATTTCGGGAGCCGGTTCTAAAGTATTGGCTGGTAATCGCAATACTTCTGATACTGAGTCAACAACCATACCAATAATGCTGCCTTCGATATCGACTACAACAATACGGGTGTTCTTGTCAGCTTCTTTCATTTCCAGGCTAAATCTTTTTCTCAAGTCAACTATTGGAATCACTTTTCCGCGAAGGTTTATAACACCTTCAACATAACTCGGTGCTTGAGGCACTTTGGTGATTTCCACCATGCGGTTGATTTCCTGAACCTTCAGGATATCTACACCAAATTCTTCATTTCCAATGTTAAAAGAGACCAGCTGAAGCAGCTCTTCGGAAGTTGCTCCCGCCTTACTGCCTATTTCTGTAAGTGCATTGCTCATTTTGTAGCTCCCCCGTATAATTTGGGTTATTGTAAATTATATTTTCTTTCTTATCAGATCTCCGGAATACTTTTGTCCGGCTTATCCTTATTCTTAATTATCGGAGAATCGATTACTAACTTTAGATATATTAGTCGATCGTACATATATCTGAAACATCTCATCTGGTATCAGTCGTTGTTGTAATCTATTGTAATCAAGTTAATTATCTGTCTCATTTAAAGTGTTTCTATACATACGGACTGCCTTAATTTTGAGCAGATTTCAGAATACTCTACTTTTTGATATGAATTTATCGGAAAATTACAATTTTAACCAACATGAAATATTGTCACCAGTTGCAATATGAATCAAAACAATATATCTTTGTGGCAAAAATCTAATGAAATTATGAGGATAATATGAAAGATAAGCGCAACGAAGTACTTGCCAGACAGTTAATTGATTATTCCACTAAAGTTAAAAAAGGGCAGACTCTTTACCTTGAAATCAAGGGAAAAGAGACTCTTGAATTAGGCAAGCAGGTTATAAGGATTGCCACTGAAAAAGGGGTCACTGTCTTCTGGTATTACAATGATGAGTCTTTACTTCGGCATTGGGTCAAAAATGCCAGCGATGAGCAGTTTAAACAGCAGGCCGGGCTCCATTTAGGCTTGATGCAAAAAGCTGATGCCTATATTGGCTTGAGGGGCTCAGATAATCCCTTTGATATGGCCGATATACCACAAGATAGGATAGACAAATTCGGGGCATTGTTCTATAAACCGGTTCATCTGGAAGAGCGGGTAAAAAGAACTAACTGGGTCGTCCTGCGTTATCCCAACAACGCCATGGCTCAACTGGCTGAAACATCACAGGAGAGTTTCGAAGATTTTTATTTTAATGTCTGCTGTGCCGACTACGGCAAAATGTCAAAAGCCCAGGACAAGCTTTTTGAGCTTATGTCTCAAACTGATAAAGTGCATATAAAATCACCCGGAACAGATTTGACTTTTTCGATTAAGGATATTCCCTGCGTGAAGTGTGACGGTGAAAGAAATATTCCTGACGGCGAAGTTTACACGGCTCCGGTAAGAGAGTCGGTCAACGGTAAAATCACTTTTAACACTCCTTCTCTATATCAAGGCTCGGTTTATAACAGTATCTCCTATACATTTAAGGATGGAAAAATTATTGAGGCAACCTGCGAGGGTGACATTGTCAAATTGAACAAGATTCTTGATACCGATGAAGGAGCAAGGTATGTGGGAGAGTTTGCAATCGGCGTCAATCCGTTCATTCTCCATCCCATGAAAGACACCCTCTTTGATGAAAAGATAGCCGGCTCATTTCATTTTACTCCCGGTCAATGTTATGATGAAGCTTCAAACGGCAACCAGTCTTCCATTCACTGGGATTTGGTGTTAATCCAGAGACCTGATTATGGCGGCGGTGAAATTTATTTTGATGACAATTTGATTAGAAAAGACGGTGTTTTTACTGATGCGGAAATGGAGAAATCTTTCTCTGCAGAAAATTTGGCTTCCAAAGATTTGTAAAGTTCAGCTGCTCTTATATTCGGCAATAACAAGACCTAAGATGGCGATAGATCCGCCGGCGACGAAATAAATCCCAACCGGTTCACCCAGCCAGATAAAAGCCACACTTGTTGCCACGATTGGCTGTATATTATGGAAAACAGCCAAGCGGGTCGCTTCCATATATTTTAGGACCCAGTACCAGAGAACATAAACTAAAATAGAAGTTCCGACAGCCATATAAAACACGGCCGCCCATGCCCCCAATGAAGTATGTGAATAATCAAACATAGCCGCCTTATATATGCCAAAGGGGAGGTATAAAAGAGTTCCAGTTCCAAGGGCATATGCGGTTATTCTTAGGGCTCCATATTTTTGGACCAATTCTTTTCCAAAAATTGTATAATATGCCCAGGCAATGACAGCTATCAGGATAATGAAATCACCCAGAAGATATTCGTTACCAAATTTGACCGCTCCCGAAGACATTATCACTAAAACTCCGGCCATGGCAACAATAATTCCCACTAATCTCCGCGGCCTGATTTTTTCTTTGAGATGAATCATGGCCGCAATATAAATCCAGATTGGTGTTGTGGCAAAAAGCAAAGAGCCGTGACCGGCGGCAGTCAAAGACTGACCGTATAAGTAGAGTACCTGATTAATAGGGATGATTAAAATACCGAGGCCAATTATTTTTGGCCAGTCCGATTTTTCAATTGGTATGTTCTGTTTTCTTCTCTTTACAATGACAAGAAGAATTGTTACTGAAATTA
>JACZYS010000081.1 GCA_022570975.1 Candidatus Zixiibacteriota bacterium
TAATCTCTAATGTTTCTTTGAATTGTCTTATTCTCTTTCTCATGAGCTAGATTCTTTCGGCAACTCTGAGTTTTGCAGACTTTGCCCGTCTGTTTATTTCTAACTCGGTTGCACCTGGAACTAATGCTTTCCTGGTCAATATTTTGAATCTGGGAATTTTATTACAGACACATTGCGGAAGACGGGGCGGACAGATACAGCTTTTTTCTTCTTCCTTTAAGAAATTTTTGACTATTCTGTCTTCGAGTGAATGAAAAGAAATAACAGCCAGCCGCCCTCCGCTCAAGAGATAATCGGGAAGAAGTGGGAGGACACTTTCCAGTTTCTCCAACTCAGAGTTAACCGCAATCCGAAGTGCCTGAAATATTCTGGCTAATGATTTATTTAAAAATTTATTATAAACTGATGACTTGACTATTTCTTTGAGCTGTGAGGTTCTTTCTATCATCTGCTTCTGTCTTTCCCTGACAATTGCCGAAGCTATTTTCTTAGCTTGCCGCTCTTCTCCGTATTTAAAAAAAATGTTCCCTAGTTGTTCTTCTTCCCAACCGTTAATTATATCTCTTGCTGTCAGCCCTCCGCCTGCTTTGTCAAAACGCATGTCGAGAGGTCCGTCCTGCTGAAAAGAAAAACCTCTTGATTCATCTTCCAGTTGAAAAGTGGAGAAACCGAGGTCAAGCAGGATACCGTTAAATTTCTTATCCTTAAACTCATCAACTATTGACCCAATCTCGGTGTATGATGAATGATAAATTGTTTCAAACTGTTCAACCTTGGCCAACCTTCTCTTTGCTTCTGTTATCGCTTCTAAGTCTCTGTCTACTCCGTATAACCTGGCTTCTGGTTTTAGTCTCTTGCTCAAAGCCAAAAGATGCCCCCCTAATCCGGAGGTCAAATCCAGGTATGCGCCGCTCAATTCTGTTGCCAGATAACTGACCACCTCGTCAGCCATCACCGGTATATGATTTTTACTCCCGCTCTGGGGGACCATCGCCGGAGAATAATTTTTCTGCTACTTCTTCATAGCTCTTAGGATACTGTTCTAAATAGTACTGATATCTTTCCGGGTTCCAGATTTCTATCCAACTGTTAACGCCAATAACAAGAACCTCTTTTTTTAAGCCAGCTTCTGAAATCAGGTGCGAAGGGATGAGAACCCTGCCGTTTTTGTCGGCCGTAAGTGAACCGGCCGAAGAATAAAATCTACGGCTAAAAAACCGGAAATCTTTTTGAGTGAAGGCCAAAGAAGCAAATTTCTGCTGGATTTCTTTCCATTGAGATTCGTCATAAAGACTCAGACATCCTTCTAATCCTTTGGTAATCAACAAATTACCGTTCAATAACTGTTTTTTTGTAGTAATGTCTCTTACTGATCGTAACTTGGCCGGAAGAGCAAACCTGCCTTTGGAATCCATAGTTGTTTGGAATTGTCCGTAATACCCGCTCAAGTATTCCTCCACTTTTCTCCACTTTAAACCAGAAATCGCTTTTATAATCATCTTTTTCCCACCTAAAGTCAAGCCCTTTCTTATGGAAAATTGAAAAAAAAAGTGGCCTTAACTTTCAACTGGACAAGGATTAATGAAAAATGATTTTATTTTGTTTACTAAGATATTGCCTCTCAGCAATTCCAAAGGGAAAAACTTTCCATCGACTTTGAAAGTTATTTCCGGAAGTAACCACAGAATATTGAGTTATCCCAATATAACTTCATAAAATAGGCTCTGCTTTCTTTTCTTCCCCGCAAACTACCAACATCTTAATGCCTTTCATATCAATAGCTTATGGTGTTTTGTGTTCAGGATTACCCTCTTGGGCACAAGCGGAGAGCTTATTGCAATATATCTGGCAGATTCAGCCTGAAACAACGAGGAATAATGAAACAGCCTGACATACAGATTATTTTACTGACTTTATTGCTAATATCTGCCCAAACTTTTTGCCCGTCAGGTAAGATTATGGCAGAAACTTCAGGGCTCAAAGAAATCTCTATCAGTGAAAATCAGGTTGTTCCCTATCAAATAGCTTATGTCCGACTTCTCGGAAATGAATCAATATCTGATATTCAGATTTTGTCCTCAAACAAATCTGGAAAGCACCAAGCAATTTCTGAAAGCTTTCCGACAGAATTGCCAACTTCAGAATCAGATAGGTATTCAGCTTCAAGAAATAGTTTTATTTTAAGAGAGCGGATAGGTTCAAAACAGATTCACGCCATAGATGAAATCTATCAGGACGGATTAAGATATGCTCGCCTCTTATTTTTTCCGTTGTCAGGTTCTAGCGAAATAGAAATAAATAACCTGCAACTCTCTGTTAACAACAGAGAACTATCCCTTGATAATATCAGTTTAAGCCTCCCTGAATCCGGCAACTACCTGAATCCAAAGCTTGTTAGAAATTCTTCCGCGGCTACAAGATATCTCATTGTCACAGGACGTAATTTTGTTTCATCTTTTGAACCTCTTGCAGCTTACAAAATATCGATTGGGCTTTCTACAGAAATAAAGGCAATTGAAGATATTACCGCTTCTTATTCGGGAAGAGATGACGCTGAAAAACTCAGGGAATATTTGAGAGAGTTTTATAATCAGGGAGGAGAATTTCTTCTTTTGGGTGGTGATGAAACGATTCTTCCGGTCAGATATGTTTATCCTTTTTCAACTGGCCAGCCATTGGACTTATCAGAATACCTCCTCTCAGATTTATACTTTGCAGATTTAACCGGCCAATGGGATTATGACAATGACAACCTCTGGGGAGAAACCGGCGATGACAGAGCCGATACCCAGCCGGAACTTCTGGTAGGGAGGCTTCCTTTCAACGACTCAGTCGAAATATCAAACTACACCGAAAAATTAATTGCCTATGAAACCAACCCCGGAGACGGTGATTTAAACTATCTTGATAAATCGTTCTTCTTTTCTTCAGATCAGATGCGTGACTACCGCGGCGTTGGTCAGCATTACACAATTGCCAGTGCCTTCCCCGATTGGTTTAAGATTGACACGGTCAACGGAGTAGAGTCATCATCGGGATACGACATATCTCCAAACAACAAAGAAGCAGCTGAATTAACCAAAGAGTTATCAGATGGATTCGGTATTGTAAATATAATCTCGCATGGCCGCTCCGATGGTTTTGCGGTTAAGACCTCTGAATATAATCAATGGCCAAAATCATATTTTCTTTCCGATGCCCAGGGAGCCGGACACGGCTCTTTTGACGCCCTTGATAAAAACATGAAGACCTCGTTATACTATTCCCTCTCTTGTGACATCGGAGGATTTGACTTGGACCAGCCGCCCATGAATCTGACCAATCCAAACCTGACCCAGACTCTTTTATCCCTTGAAAAATCCGGAGCCGTGGCCTTTGTATCATATTCAAGATGGGGATGGATAAGCAGCAGTTATTTGCTTCAAAAATCTTTCTATGATTCCCTCTTTGCCAATCCTTTTGAGCCGGCAGTTAAAGCGATGTATGCCTCCAAAGAAGAATATTTTTATTATAAGGATTTGGTGTATGGACAAAACTTTTACGGTGACCCGTCGCTTGTGATTTATAACAGGATACCTGAACCATTGACTTTGAGTATCTCCCACTCACAAGACCTGATTAAAATCAAAGTCAGCTCAAACGGAAACCCGGTAAGTGACGCGGATCTTATTCTGAGCACAAAAACATCAATATTGATTCATCAAAAGACCGATGCCAGCGGAATGGCCGTGATAAACATTTCTGAGCTGCCTCAAGAAGATTACAGCCTAGCATCTTTTAAGAATGGCTTTTTCAAAACGATAAGCAAATTTAACCAGTTGACAACATCAGAAAATGAATCAACTGAGACTCTCCCCGGCTCGGTGTCATTACATCAAAATTTTCCAAACCCGTTTAATCCTTCAACTACTATTTCTATTGAGCTGACAGAGCAGGAACTAATTGAGTTGAGCATTTATAATGTTAACGGTAGAAAAATAACAACCCTGGCCGAAGGAACTTACCAAATTGGGAATCATGAATTCAGATGGGATGGAAAAAACAGAAGCGGCAGTAACTCTTCAAGCGGAATATATTTTTACAGGCTCACCACCAATAGCAGTCAACTTTCAAAAAAGATGCTTCTCCTTAAGTAAGAGATTTTATCAGATCGGCAAATTGTACAACCATATTTTCAGAAGAAAATTTCATAGCATAATCCGGCGGCAGTTGAAACTCAATATCAGCTTTTTTATTAATTAAGTTCATGAGAAAACCAAGAGCTTCACTTTTACTGTTATTATCAAAGCAGAAATTATCTTTGGTCAGATTAACCAATTTGGAAAGTTCGCTGTCTTTAGGAACACAGGCAAGAATTGGCCTTCCTGAAGCAAGCATATAAAATATCTTTCCGGTTGAAAATGAACTTGAACTCTCTGAATCAAGACCAATATACATCAGTGACGCTTCCGATATTTTCTTAAGTGCCTCCCTGCGGGGAAGAAACCCACTCAGTTTTATTTTGTCGGTCAATCCATATTTGTTTAATTGCTCGGCCATCCACGATTTATCAACATTGCCGACCTGTAATATTTCGAGCTGCTCGTATTTTTCAGGGTTTTCATTTTTGACCGTCCATAGTAATTCCAAAAGAGGTTCAACCGGATAGAGGTCATTGTACGTTCCCAGCAACCCAATCACAAATTTATCTTTTTTTGGTTTAGTTAAAAACGAAGAGATCAGGTTGCTGTCAAAACTATTTTCAATCAGTTTGGCGTTGTCATGGTATTTGGCCTGTGATTCATTTACCGCTGTCACCACTGATGATTTTTTGTAAATCTTATCAAGAAGTTTCCTGCCTTTTTTCTTGAAAGAGTTGGAAACGGCACTGTTTTCAATTTTGTGACTTGTCCAAAAATCTCTGAAATCCGCAATCCACGGAAGCCTTGCCTCTTTTGCCAGTTGCATGGCAACCAGATGAACTGATACCGGCGGTGCCGTGGAAATAATTAAATCATAGTTGTTGTTACTGATTAAATCTCTTCCGTAACTTACGGCCGGCTTAACCCAGCCAACTTTTGAATCCGGGAAAAAGAATGAAGATCCACCGGCTCCCTTCTTCACAAAAGAGCTCTTCATGTTACGGACCCCAAACAGATACAAAAGACGTTGAGGGTCAAGAGACCCGGAACGATATATTTTGCCGCAGTCAATATTTTCCAGCAATTCCGGCTCATATACCCGGTAGAGAACATCTTTCACTGTTAAAATATGACATTCAATCTCATGCCGGCTAAGATATTTGTAAAGAGAAAGAGGTCTTCCCACTCCGGCACCGCCCATCGGCGGAAAATAATAGCAGATTAACAGAACTTTCTTTTTCATTTTTTCAAACCTACCAGAATTTTCATCTTTTTAATCTGTCTTGCGATATTATTTTCAAAAACGGCCAGCTCTTTAACTTTGTCAAAATTCTTTTTTTTCATTTTCTCAAAGCTAACACCGCCGGCAATAATTGTTTCTATACAATTTTTCAATGCATCTTTATTATTTTGCTCATACTTTAGGCCGGCACCATCAGCCATCCACTCCCTTACACCCTTTATATCCGCACAGACCGGAACCAATCCAAGAGCCATTGACTCAATGAGCGAGACCGGCGAGGAGTCAGAGCTGGCATTGGAAAGATATATATCATGATTTGAAAAAAACTCCAGAAACTGCTCTCGTTCCATTTTTTTGTAGAATTCAATTTTGTCCCCCACCAGCTCGCGAGATTTTTCTTTGAAAGATTTCGCAAGCGACCCAAAATCCGGAAAAGTTAATACTACTTTATTATTTCTAATTAATTCATGAAGAGCTTTGACTATAAAGAAATTTTCATAAACTTTCTCATGGGTGCGTGGGACAATGATCTTAAATGGTGTTGAGAAAGTTTTGTCAGCCTGAAACAAATTCAAAAATTCTTTTTCAATTCCCCACGGGATGACCATATAATTAATTTTCTTATGAATTTTTTCAGCTTCTTCTGCCAGATATTTTGAATCGGAAAAGATCAGGTCAGATTTTCTTAAAGCAAATTTTACTTTCTGCTTATGCAGAAAAGATTTTTGGGGAACTACCAATATATCCGAGCCCCAAATATTTAAGACGATTGGAACTTTAAAAAAGATGCTAGCAGCCGCGGCCACAAACCCGTATCCGGCAGCATAATTTGCATATATTAAATCCGGCTTGATACTATTGCATATGCTTGCTACCTGAAAAACGGAGAGAAAATAATGCAACTGCTTAAACGGAGTTCTTTTCTTAAGCACTATATCCACCACTTCACCATCTTCCAAAGATGCAAGTGTAGGCAGGCAATTTTGTTTTGCAAGCTCAGCATTCAACCGTATGGTGTGGACAGAAGATGCATCAGAAAGAAGCAATATGTTAAGCGGTCTTTCATTCAAAACAGTTTACCCAAAAGAGACTTGTAAGAATAGCAGGAATAAGTTTTCACCTCACCTCCCCACCTTTTTTTGTATTTTTCAAGGCTCTCTGCTCCTTCGGGAGACCCTCCCAAATTCATATACTTTACTCCTTCAAGAGAAAGAGATTTTGCCAGCTTGTAAGTCATCAGTTGGTTGGCTTTTAAGTGTGTATATGATTTGTCCGAATATGACTGCCAGTTTAAACAACTTTTATTTTCAATCAGCCTTATATGAGAGGCAACGGGAGTACCTTCAATCTCCGCCCATCGCCAGATTATGTTTTTGTTGTTTCTATGTAGTAATTCAAGAGCCGCAAAAATTTCTGGTGGATATCTTACTTTTTGTCCGTGCCTGTGCTCGGTCTTATCAACAAGTTTCAAAAACCCATCAAAATCAGTAGCACCATTAAATTCTCTTATATTAAGCGCTGATGACTCAGCTTTTTTTATTTGAGTGAAAAGCTTCGCATCAGCAGGCTCCCAGTCAGGTGAAGAGATATCAATAACTTGAGTGGAAATTTTATGTTCCTGAAAGTTTGCCGGATTTTCGAATTCATTAAAATAATCATAGATGAAACATTTGGCATAGGAGCTATTGCCAATTGCAACCAGAATTTTTTCTTTGGCTTCACTAATCAGTTTTTTGTCTGCAGTTTTACAGACAAATCTGCAATAGCATCCGTCCGGCATTGCCTGCAGCCGCTTGAAAGGATGAGACCTAAACTCAACCGATGGCATAACTCCAACTATTTCGTTATCTTCTTCAGCTACCCAAAAAACAGCTTTTCCGCCAATAGCTTCCCACACTGAGGCAAATTCAATTGAGCCAAACAACGAACCTGAGCAGATGCTAAAGGCCTCGTTTTCATCAACCTCATCACAGCTATAACGTCTCACTTTCATTGTTATCTGACTAACAAGAATTTCCCGCGGGCGGTTTCACCGGAATTGTCAGTTATGATAAAAAGATATACTCCCGAAGAAACATTATTTCCAAAACTATTTTTTCCATTCCAGCTCTGGTTAACAGGAAACTCATTTACAATTTCACCGGAGGCAGTGTACACGCGCACTGTAGCCGCTTTGGAATAATTAAAAGAAAGGAGGTCATTGCTGTTTGAAATCAGAAAAGGGTTTGGGAAAGCAATAACCCTGGCGATTTCGGATGTCGGTTTCCCAATATATGACATGAGCGAAGAAATACCGCCGGTTGTAGCCACATACAAGTTGCCGGTATGTTTTTCAAAGTGAACATCATTGATCTTATCTGACACTAATGAAGAATTTATGGTGTTAAAAAGCTGAAACTGAGACAGAGTGGCGTTCCAGAAGGCGAGTCCGTCAACGGTGCCAACCCACAGATTTCCCCGGCCGTCAAATTCCAAAGCAGTTATATCGGAACTTATTCCTTCGGGCAGAGGTACATCAACAAAAAATTCCAACCCGGGATCATAGCGTGAGATTCCAAAATTTGTCCCCACCCACAAAATACCGTTCGGCGAAAAGCTGACTTTCCGGATAGAATTTGAAATTAGAAAACCATCGTCAGTGGTATATAAATGAACCGAATCATCACTGTGGTCATAATGTCCTTTTCCAAAATCATACAGGTAAAGCCCAACCGTCTCCATGCCGACTGCTATCTGGTTTCCATATACATCCAAATCGACAACAAAGGCATTTACAATTCCATCGGCTATACCAAGCGAGTCCCATCCCGTGCGATTGTCCAAATCATTCAAGTCTGCAATAGCAACCGGATATCCGTTGGCGGCCCGGTAACATCCGGCATATAAATAATCTCCGTCAGCCACCAGGCCTCTGATATAAATAAAGGTCAGACCAAAAGGAGGATTATCGGTATTGCCCAGCAATGTTGAATTATTTTCATCATAGTTGACAAACCCGCCATCGCCCAGCCTCCAGAGTCCTTCTCCTTCGGTGCCAAACCAACAATATCCACTGTTGTCGGTCAATAATTTTGTTCCGGCCCGAAAAATTCCTAAAGAATTCCACTCCTGATTATCCAAAAAAGCTGCGTCTCTATCTCTGAAGCCGGCTGTTAACAGAGTGTCACTGTCTAAGACAACGTATGAAACATCGCTGACATTGTTACTGATCAATCCGGTAAATATATATTTGCTGTAGTTGCTTCCCAAAGAATAATAAATCCCTCCGAAGCCGTCTGCCACCCAACTGAGAGAAGAAGAAAGCAATCCTGCCCTGGGATAAGAGGGAAGTCCGCTTATGCTGCTGGAAACGAGGGTTTGGTTGTCAATTATCAGACCCATACCGCCGGTTGAGTCGTTAACAAAATAATATAGGGAGTCATTGTTTTTCGTCAGTTTTGCATAAGTAAGCGTGCCAAAGGGAAGAGAAATAAGTGAATCACCTGAAACATCAATTTCCACTATTGCCCTATTAGTTGCAGCATAAATTTTACCATTTAGAATTTCTATTGAGTTTACCGTATCTGAATTTAACTTTGGATAATCTGCCCGGCTGAAAGTTTTCCAGTTTATGGGAGATTTCAGCTGATTGACATCAGACTTGTCTGTGTAAGCAATTCCGTTTGAGGTTGCAATCCAGATTGTATCTGATAAAATGGTTATATCCAGCACCCGCGGAGATGAATTCATATCACCAAAAAGTTCATAGCTATCCTGAATCTGTCCGCCATCAATCTCTTTCGCAAACAGAACCAGCCCCTTATCGGTGCCAACCCAGATAAATTCACCATCGTCTTCAAGTGTATACAGTCCAATCAAATTGTCATCTCTATCACGAAATAAGGTCTGCACAGAAAAATTATCAGCAAATCTGATTAACCGGCCAAAACCGGCCACCCATAACTGCCCCTTTGAATCAGAAATTATGTCATAGATATTTGTAGTTCCCAGTCCGTTGTTATTCAAGACACTCTGACCGGGGGAGTTGAAATCTGAAATTTTTAGAATACCGCCTGAGGTCAGAAAATAAGTCGTATCGTTGATATTTTTGATTGCTCGGACATCGTTAAACGAAGTTAGGTTTATGAATTCAGCATCAAGAGCATTGGCTGACGAAGCAAGACATAGGAAGAAAACAATAAATTGTTTTAAGACAATGATTTGTTTTAAGATTTTATACGGATAATTTTTCTTTTCAGCCATAGTAGGCTAAGTATAGCAATTACTATTAAAGTAATCAAGAAAGAGAGTTTTCCGGCAATATCTCCGTATCTGGTGAAGACTGAATAACTGTCAAGTCTTCTAATCTTTCCGACCAATACGGCCACTTCATCGAGGGGGAGGTCATACCTGATTCTGCCGTAATCATCCACAATATATGTCAGCCCGCTGTTGGCCACCCTTATTCCCCAGCATCGGTTTTCCACCATCCTGCTTACAAATGCTCTGGAGTGCATATAAATTCCGGCAGATTTACCAAACCAGGTGTCGTTTGTAATCCCTACAATAAATT
>JACZYS010000082.1 GCA_022570975.1 Candidatus Zixiibacteriota bacterium
GTCATCATATAAAAACTGTACTCGCCCAATCAAAAGTGAAACTCTGCCCATTACCGTATATCCAAAGTGAGCACCAAAGGAAATCATGATAAACCAGATGCCAACTTTTGCGGTAACTCCCAGAGCACCTTTGTGCTCCTTGGAGTAGTAAAAATATACTAATGTAGAAATTACACCGGTCAACACAATTATTGCCCACACAAATCCACCTGTAGAAAAAACTTTCATTGTTGAAAGCATTTGAGGAAGAACCAGTCCGTGCAATTGAAGCGACAAGAATTCACCGGCCGTAAAAGCCATTACCACAGCAAGTGATACTCTTGAAACCCAGGCGTATTTCGGAAAAAATCTGGTGAACATAAGCAGCCCTAAAATGAATGGAATAATCAGAATCCATTGGCTGGTTGCACCTTCGACCGGATTAAAAATTGGATCCCACAATTGCTGCAATATTACCGTATGCCAGATAAGTCCTACATAATACCCAGCAGAAAGCCCGGCAAAGACATGTTCTGCAAATTTGTAGAAAGGATTGTCTTTGTACAAAAAGGAAAATAGTGCCAGAGTGAAAAATGCGACCACCCAGACTTGCAAGAGTTCTATACCGGTCACTGTCTAATTTTTCCTTCCTCTCTTCTCTGAACAAAATATCCGACGTTACCAATAAGTATTAAAAACACGATCAAGAGATGAACCAGTGACTGCGCACCCATACCTTTTGTGGCGTTACCTGTAATACCCAAAATTGTTTCATATTCTAACAGTTTTTCATATTCAGCCGCCCCCTTCATCCCTCCCAGGAGACCCAGATATTGACCGGCATCTACAAAGGCATAAAATTTTGGCGCCATAACAGCTGTCGCTCCGCAGACCATTGGAACTCCGTAACGAGCGTTAACAATAGAAACCCAGTAGTCAGCCGTAGCGTTGTCGGCAACTTCAAAAATAAATGTTATGTCATCATAATTTTTTACCGAATCCATTAACGGAATTTTTGACAATGGCATTCCGGAATTGTCAGAAGGAAATATTGATACGATTGAAGTTCCCATACCAGATAAAACAGCAATGTAATTGGCTTTGTACCCAAGATTTACGAAGTCCACTCCATATTCCCTGTCATATTCCTTTGCTATTCTTCTGGTAACTGTCTCAGCTAAGGTCACACCTTGAGGAATGTTTGTGAGAGTAATGATCCTGCAATTTTTTCTGAAAAAATGATGCAAAGCAGCGATTGACATTGGTTCACATTCTGCAACCGTAGATGGATAATAATCTAAAACTAACATCACTACTGATGAATCAGGTACCGCCTCAACAGCATCAAATAATTTTTGGGAATTTTCTGTTACGCTGATCTCAATATCAGGAGGAAAAATCTTTGGAATGACAACAGCAATTGCGACAAGAAGATAAACCCATCTTCTGTCAATTGATTCTATTTTTTTCCAAATGGACATCTGATTTTACCCTTTACCCATGTAAGTGCGTTCTATTCCCAGTAAGATTCTTAAAGACATAGATGCTGCTCCAAGTGCGGCGCCGATTATAATTCCTCGTTGAACAGACATATTTGCTCCGCCCATTATGTATGTTTCCAAAAATTCAGGTATTTTGGTTGAGATTGAATTCAGGATCGTCTCACCCATTGGGACTCGCCACAGCATTATCAATATTGCCGTGACCAGCAAAATTGTTGATTCTGCCGAGCGGGCTCTAAAGGCTCGATAGGCAGCCGATGCGATATAAAATGCAAGGGTTGCAAACATAGTTGCCTGCATGGGAAAATTAAGATAGATTGCAAGCCAGTCATATATCGATCCTTCGGCCCTTCCAAATAAGGGACTCAAGGATGAAGGCAATACAGACGGTATCATCGTAACAAAAATAGCTATGAGAGTAAATATCTTGTAGCCCCAGTCTAATTCTTTTTTTACCACTGCAGTCCAGTTAACTCGGGTAATTGAGACTACACCCAACAGAAGAGTAAATCCTCCAATGATAGTAACCCACACTCTTATATTCTGAGCCACCGAACCTATAATAGTTGTTTCTTGAAAAAAGAATGAAATGACCAGAACGGTAGCTACTAGAAATGCAACTGCAACTGGAACTGTTGTTCTCAATTAATTTTAGACCTTCTCATTGTTATGCAATTTTAAACCAGCTCAAAAATGTTTCTCCATATCCAAAGGCAGAGAGAACAACACCCATTATTAATGCTATTATGATTAATATTTTTATCAAGTCCTGTCCTTTAAGTCCACCCAGCATCATTGGTTCGTGCGAAAGATAAGCAGAAGCTGCATATAGCTCCTCTCCTAAAAGAGTATAGTCACAGGCGGCAATAAAAAACGGCAGTTGTTCAGGGCGGGCAGTACCGGCGATTTGTATTGACCCAGCCGCGTTTCCTGTTTCTGCCAGGAGCAAAGACTCTGCAAAAAAAGCACCCATGTAAATATTTGTAGCCGGGCGTTCACGCATCATGTAGCCATTCACATTAGCCGTAAAAGCAAACTGTTCTCCGGCAACATAGCGAACCATATCCTGATTATATGAATCGCCTTTCCCCTGTTCAATATAGGCCTGCTCAACAACTTCCTGTCCGGCGGCAAGGACAAGCGAATACCTGACCGGAACTGTGAGAGGAGTATCATATTGGGCCGTGATACTGGCAACTCTACCGAGAATAGAAATTCCGGCAATTGTTTCAACAGCATCCAGATCATCAATCCCGGGAATATACAATACCGGTCGACCCATTTCAGTAGCACGACCGACTGCTTCTTCAATCGCATCCAGACCGGGTATTTTTCTCAAGTAAAGTGATTTTCCCTGTTTGGCCCAACGGGTATAAACAATAACAGCTATTGAAAAAACAAGGATTAGAACAAGAGCGTTTATCCTGTCATACCTGAAAATGGTCTCTGATTCCTGAGCAAAGGCATTAGAAAAATTGAATAATGAATTTGATATAATCAGTAAGAGGGAAGCGTTGTAGGATTTATGGCGTTTCATAAGCTGAGTGAATATAATATAACCGGATTATATATGTCAATCGGATATTATCTTAAATTTTGGTGCTAAATCTGAATTAGTTCAAGCAACTGTTACAGATTTTTCCTCACTTAAACAATTTGACAAAAAGTAAAAATTGGTGTTGTCTCTTTTTTATCATCTTTATTCTCTGGGCATTGTTTTGCATGTCAGTCCCTCATTTATCATAAAGACAAAAGTTGTGATGTCTATGTTTAGTGGATAGCTATTGGTCTGCTATTTTAAAATCGAGACGGCCAAAATCCAGAACAATATGGCAAACACTGCCAGAAGAGAGACCAGCATATAATCACGAGGGGAATGAATATCTTTGACATACTCGTCGGTCAGAATTTTTGATTTAAATGATATCATCTCAGTTATTGTTACCAAAAGTTCTTCGGCTGAGCTGAATCTGCCATGATCTTCTTTCCAGAGAAGTTTTTCAAGAAGAAGAACTGTTTCGCCCGGAATGGCCATCTCTTTTACAACAGAAAAATTTGGCGACTTGTTTACAATAGCCGACAGCAGTTCAATATTTGTTTCACCGCTGTAAAGATATTTTCCGGTTAAGAGCCGCAAGAATACCGCTCCAAGGGCATACAGATCTGAACTTCTGCTTAAGTTTTGTCCTTTTACAACTTCCGGTGACAGATAATGAAGAGCCTCATTTGTTTCTCCTTCATATTCAATCTTTTCTAGATCAAAATTTATCGGCACTGAATAGTCAACATATTTTAGGACGTTATTGTTGGTGATAATAATATTGGTCGGTTTGATATTTCCATGAATAAGTCCGTGACTGTGGATATCCAGCAGCCCCTTGGCCGCCATGCAGGCATAAATCAAAAATTCTTCATAGATAATTGTCGAAGATTCAAATTTTTCCAGAATATTCTGACCTTCCAAAATTTCTGTAACCACATAAAATTTTCCATGATCTTCAAAAAAGTCTATAATACGGCAGAGATATTCACTTTTTATAGTGAGAGAGTTTTTCAGGCTTACCAGCCCGGGACCTCTAAAATCATTGCCTCTGGTATTTTCTTCGTTCAGGCATTTAACATGGACCAGTACCTTGCCGGCAATATCCGTTGCCAGATACAAGTCACCCTGATCAGTTTTACTGATAAATTCTTCCAGACGGTAACTGCCGGTCTCTTTAGATAAAATTTCAACCATATAGCATTAATAACGGAAAATAAAGCCCATTTCTTTAACATCTTTAGAAGTAATCAATTATCTAGTTCCTCGACCTAAAAACAGTCTTTTCAAGCCACAGAAAGTGCCTGAGGCACTAAGACATAAACGGATATTTATAATTTCTTGGCGGAACAAAGTTTTCTTTGATGGAACGGGGTGATACCCATCTCAACATATTCTGTATGCCGCCGGCCTTGTCGTTTGTTCCCGATCCTCTTCCGCCTCCAAACGGCTGCTGACCTACAACAGCGCCGGTTGGTTTGTCATTGATATAAAAATTTCCAGCCGCATGGCGAAGTCTTTTTTCTGCTAAGATTGCCGCATTTCTATCAATGGCGAAAACAGCCCCGGTCAGTGCATATGGTGAAGTGCTGTCAAGGAGCGATAAGGTCTCTTCAAATTTATCATCCTCATAAAAATAAATAGTTAAAACAGGACCAAAAATTTCTTCTTCTATCAATTTACAATGGGCATCGGTTGTGACTACCACTGTTGGTCTGATAAAATATCCTTCGGTGTCATCATATTCACCGCCAACCAAAATCTCGCAACTGCTGTCCTGTTTGGCGTAGTCAATAAACCCGCTGATTTTTTTGAAAGCTCTTTCATCAATGACGGCGTTAACAAAATTAAAATAATCTTCGGGGTCACCCATTTTCAGTTCTGAAATCTGAGCGACGAGTTTTTTCTTAACCGAATCCTCAAACGATGAGGGGATATAGCACCTTGATGCTGCCGAACATTTTTGTCCCTGAAATTCAAAAGCTCCTCTGATCATGGCCGTGACCAGTTCATCCTCGTTAGCCGAGTGGTGGGCAATTATAAAATTTTTGCCTCCGGTTTCGCCAACAATTCTTGGATAGGCGCGGTAGTTTGAGATATTTTCGCCAACTGTTTTCCACATTTTTTGAAAAGTTGCCGTTGAACCTGTAAAATGAATTCCGGCAAGATTTTTGTCCGTCAAAGCGATATTGCCAACGGTGGGACCATCACCTAAAACCATGTTTATAACTCCATCGGGCAGTCCTGCTTCCTGAAATATTTTCATGATCAGATGGGAAGTATAACTGGCTGTTTCTGATGGTTTCCAGAGCACGACATTACCGAGCATCGCCGGAGCCGCGGCCAGGTTGCCGCTGATAGAAACAAAATTAAACGGGGTGACAGCAAATACAAAACCCTCAAGCGGTCGGTGATCGGTTCTGTCCCAGATTTGGGGAGCACTCCCCGGCTGGTTTTGATAAATTTCCTGCATGTAGCGGGCATTGAATCTAAAGAAATCAACCAATTCGCAAACAGCATCAATCTCTGACTGAAAAATATTCTTGGAGTGAGCCAGCATGGTGGCGGCGTTCATCTCGGCCCGGTATGGTCCGGCTAAAAGGTCGGCCGCTTTTAAAAAGATAGCCGCTCTGTGTTCCCAAGGAGTTTGTGACCAGGCCTGATAAGCGTCCAGACAGGAGGCGATAGCTTCTTTTACTTCTGTTTCTGTAACTTCATAATATGTGCCCAAGATTTGTTTATGATTATGGGGGCAACTTATTTCAACTTTTTTGCCGGACATAAATTCTTTTCCACCGATTACGGAGGGAATATCTTTCTGCAGGAATTTCAGTTCTTTAAGAGCAACTTCCAGCTCGGCACGTTCTTTGGTTCCTTTTGCATAACTTGATATTGGTTCATTGATTGGGTCAGGGACACGGAATATGGTCATATATTACCTCAGGGCATTTTGCCCATTTATGAGGGGATAATCCCCATTTATTAAAGACTAATATTTATTTCAATCGTGATGAGATAATAAGATGATTTTTGTCCTCTGGCAAGTGGAATGGGGAGAGTGATTTTTTTTCTGAATAATATAGAAATGACCCTTCATTTAAGATCTTCTAACTTTTCGGGGTTAAATCTACAAAAGCCTAATCTCTTGACATAATAGGAGATTTTGCTATATTTTAGTAATAAGGAATGATTTTGGGCCATGGACATTCCGACTGCAAACATGTAGAATCACAACATGAAAAAATCGGTTGTCCTCAATCCAGAGATATTGGAACTATTTCTTTTACTAAAACATGAGGAGCAAGACAATGATTACTCGATTAAGAAATTATTGTTTGGTTTTGTGTTTACTAGCGCTATTTATTTTCACCTCAACTGCTGGGTCTCAGTGCCCCCCAATCTACACATTTTCAGAGGAAGGAATTTCCCATCGAACTTATGGCGGAAATGTAGCAAACGTAGGAGATGTAAACAATGACGGTTATCCAGATATATTAGTTGCAGCATCGGCCTATGATGAAGGTCCACTTGAGTCATTTGGCAAAGTATTTGTCTATTCCGGGTACAACGGGGAAATTCTTTTTGAATTTACTGGTAGTGATAGTTATCATTTCCTGGGTTCTGCCAGCGATGCGGCTGGCGATATGGACAATGATGGATTTGATGATTTTATTGTTGGTTCTGGGGGTGGGGCCAGCCTTGGCAAAGGAAAGGCTTATATTTTTTCGGGTCAGACCGGTGATACGCTTTTAACTATAGGTCCTTTTGATAGTGCTGGTTGGTTTGGTAATAGTTTAGCAAATGTAGGCGACTTAAACAATGATGACATAAACGATTTTCTAATCGGAGCTCCAAGAGTTTCCAACGGCAACTTACCAGGAGAAGCATATCTCTGTTCAGGGAGCGACGGATCAATCATTCATAAATTTACAGGAGAAGAAAACAAAGATCATTTTGGAATTACTGTTGCATCATTGGGAGATTTGAACAACGATTTAATCCCTGATTTTGCAATTGGTTCACGTGCAGCACCCGGGAAAGTATTTGTTTTTTCAGGTTTTGATTTTGATACTCTTGTTGTATTCACTGCCGAGCAAGCTGGTGAAGGTTTGGCAAACGCTCTTGCATCTGCAGGGGATGTAAATGGCGACGGAATTCAGGATATTCTTCTTGGTAGCCCTTTTTATGATTCTAATGGTGTCACAAGCGTAGGTAAGGTACGGGTTCAATCTGGTTCTGATTTTTCCTTGCTTTACGAGATCATCGGCACAAGTACAACAAATTATGCAAGATTCGGGACTGCTTTGGCTTCCGCCGGCGATGTAAATGGAGATGGATTTTCTGATTTCTTGGTTACTGAACGAGGATCTTCTGCAACAGGCTCTTTTCTTTTTTCCGGTATTGATGGAGAGCTTATATTACATATTCCTACACCTGCAAGACCGTGGTCTATTGATGCAGTTGGCGATATCAGCGGTGATGGTATTTCAGAGATAATAATAGGAGACTATTATGGTGAACAAGCATTAGTTTACCACCTCTCTGTTGACGAGGACTTTGACAACGTGGCCGATGTATGTGACAATTGCCCGATGATCTCAAACCCCAATCAGTTAGATACCGACGGCGATAGTCTTGGCGATGCCTGCGACAACTGCCCCGATACTTTTGGTCTTGATCAAACTGACAGTGACGGAGATGGGTTTGGCGATATCTGTGACCTCTGTCCTGGTTTTGATGATAATATGGACTTCGATAGCGACGGAATTCCAGATAACTGTGATAATTGTACCTGCGTATTAGCTGGTGACTTTAATGATACTGGTGATTTGAATATCGTTGATCTTACAACAACAGTCAATTGGATGTTCAAAGGTGGTGGGGCTCCTTTTTGTCTGAATGTTGCCGACGTAAACGGTTCTTGTTCTGTTGATGTTGCAGACTTAACTTATCGGGTAAGTTATATGTTCAAGGGCGGAGCTGATTTGGTTTGTGGCTGTGCGGAGTGACCTATTGTTGAATTCAGAACATAAAATATGACCCTTCATTTAAGATCTTCTAACTTTTTAGAGTTAAATCTACAAAGGGTTAATCCCTTGACATAATAGGAAATTTTGCTATATTTTAGTAATAAGGAATGATTTAGGGCAATAGACATTCCGTCCGCAAACATAGAGAACCACATCTCGAATAAATCTGATGTCCTCAATCTAGTGATATAGGAACAATTACGTCTTATCCAAGAATGAGGAGCTATTCAATGAAATCTCTCTCAAAATTTTATTATTATTTGGTATTCAGTTTTTTAACATTCTTACTTTCCACCACCACTGTAAACTCTCAATGCCCCCCTTCCTTTATTCTGCCATCACCAATGAATACTGTTGGGGATGTCAATAACGATGGGTTTGATGATCTAATATTTTTCGGGCCGGATACAATGGCATATCTCATTTCTGGTGAAAACCTTGATACCCTTTACACAATTGATGGAACTAGTCAGGGACCACGTTGGGGAAGAGGTAACGGACAAAACTACGCCGGAGACGTGAATAATGATGGCTATGACGATGTGCTAATTCCAGAGCCGTCACGCTGGAATGCTGGTGATACTGTTGTGGGGCTAGTATATGTCCACTCAGGTGTGGATGGTAGTTTGCTTTACACTTTTGAAGGCGAAACTGTTGGTGATTTTTACGGCTCACAATGTGTCGGTATTGGTGATGCGAACAACGATGGTTTTGATGATATTTGCGTGAGTGCATATCAAAATGCGAGTGGAAAAATTTACGTCTATTCTGGTCAGACAGGCGACACGCTCTTTACCATCGAAGCCGAGCCAACAGAAACCTACGTGGGCTTTATAGTTGCAGCAGTGGGTGACATCAATAATGATAGTCTTGATGACATTTTAGTTGGGTCAATCTACGGAGGTCTTGAAGGGAGAGCGTATGTCTATTCAGGTGCAGGTCAGTTACTTCGTACATTTAAAGCTGAAGAAAATCACGGTCTTTTTAGTTTTGGTTTGGGGGGAAGGTCAGGAAGATCAGAAGCCTTTGATTTTAACGGGGACGGTTTTGATGATATGCTGGTGGCAGCTGAGTGCTGGCCCGGCGGTGAACCTTGCCATGGACGCGTATATCTTTTTCTGGGTGACGCAAGCCAGACCAATCAAATTGTCCTAGCAAGAGATGCTTACCAGATTGTCACTGGAATCGAAGAACGACTTGGCCAAAGTAATGAGCTTTGCGGAGCTGGTGACGTAAACATGGACGGTTATCATGATATAGCGATAGGAGGAACATTAGGCATCTCAATTTTCTTCGGTGGTCCTGGTCCAATTACTCAGAAAGTTCAACCGGTTGATGCAGATTTGATAATAAGTGGCTATGGCCGAAAAGTCAAATCTGCAGGTGATATAAATGGAGATGGATTTCAGGATTTGATTGTTGATGATACCAACGTATTTTACATAAACATGATGGTTGATCCGGATGGTGATGGATTAGGTAATGCATGTGACAACTGCCCCGATACTTTTGGTCTTGATCAAACTGACAGTGACGGGGATGGGTTTGGCGATATCTGTGATCTCTGCCCCGGGTTTGATGATAACTTGGATATCGATAGTGACGGGATTCCGGATGATTGTGATAATTGCACCTGTATCCTGCCTGGTGACTTTAATGATACTGGAGATTTGAATATCGTTGATCTTACAACAACAGTAAATTGGATGTTCAAAGGTGGTGGGGCTCCTTTTTGTCTGAATGTTGCCGATGTAAACGGCTCTTGTTCTGTTGATGTTGCAGACTTAACTTATCGGGTAAGTTATATGTTCAAAAGCGGAGCTGATTTGGTTTGTGGCTGTGCCGAGTGA
>JACZYS010000083.1:0-5978 GCA_022570975.1 Candidatus Zixiibacteriota bacterium
TTATCTTTCTCAGGCTCGGTCATGCATTGTCTGATTCCGGTAAGTCCTTGAACAAAAAAAAGTTGACTTCATTAGCTTTGAATCATAAGGTTTAATACTGAATCAGTCAATTAAATTATGGTAATGCATTGAACAAACATAGAATTTGACCGTCAAGATTATGAACATAGAAAAACATACATGAGGACAATAGAGGAATTAGTCAGTGACGTAGCCAAAGGAGATCAAACTGCTTTTAGAGATTTAGTTCATAGATTTCAGAAGAAGTTATATGCTGTTGCTTATAAAATAGTAGGAAACCATTTGGACGCTGACGAAGTTGTTCAGGAGACATTTGTAAGAATATATAAGCGAAGGGAAGATTTAGCCAATGTAACATATTTTTCAACATTTCTAACCAGAGTTGCCACAAACTATTCTATTGACCTGCTCAGGAAGAGAAAATATCTCCAGCGGATGGGCGATGACAGTGACACACTCACCGGTGAAACTCAGCTTTTTCTGGCAAGAAAAGTGGAAACTCCTGAAAAGAAATTTGAAAATAAGGCAATATTAAATTCAGTTAACAAAGCCGTAAAGCAGTTGCCGGAAAAACAGAGACTGACTTTGATTCTGCATGATATTGAAGGTTACTCAAAAGATGAAATAGCCGACATCTTTGAATGTCCGCAGGCAACGGTTCGCTCCAACCTTCATATTGCCCGCTCCAAATTAAGAAAAATTTTAAGAGAAAAAGAAAGGTAAACAGGAGTAAAAATGACAAACCGCCATGTGTTAGAACTCCTCGATGACTTCATAGACGGGGAGTTAAAACCAGCTGAAAGGGAAGCAGTTAAGGACCATCTTAAAAACTGCTCTTCATGCCTGAGTGATTTTGAAGAAGCAAATAAGCTGATAGCAAACCTTAACTCAATAGAATCCGGAGACCCCGGTGATGATTATCACCGAGAGACCAGAGAATTAATTTTTTCAAGAACAATCGGCTCCGGACAGACTGAGATTTTTTCAAATGAGAAACTAACTCAAACAAAGCTGACTTTTTACAAGTCACTTGCGGCTCTGGCCGCATCAATTCTCCTCTTGTCAGTTGCCATGCTGATAGACCCGGATAACCCTATGACATTTGCCAATGACATAAAAGAGAGCAGACAGCTTTATGAGACGGCATCGTTAAGGGAAATTATGCTCTTTGAGAAGAATGATAATTTCACCGAAAAAGAAAAAAAGGATTTGGCCCGGGCCATGTTGATGCAGATGCCAACCGGTATTTTGGGGAGAGCGGCCATACTCTCTGAGATAGTGCAAAATAAATTTACAGGAGTAAAAATTGAATAAATTCTTCCTCACTTTGTTCATCGCTTCAATAATAATTGGTAGCGTCGGATGCGACGGCGCAGAAAAACAAATCCTGCTTTCATACAAGTATCAGCTCAATGACATAATTGAATACAAGCAGAGCACCAGAGAGACCAGCAGGAAAATTGTTGATAGTCAATTATCTGAGCAACATAATTACTTGTACAACGGAATACTTAGCCAGCAGGTTATTGAAGTCCTTCAGGATAACAGAGTCATAATACTGGAAAAAACATCACAGCTGATTGATGGTGAAAAGAAAAATGTAACCGAGATAAATTATGTGTTGTCATCTACCGGGACAATTGAAGATATAAATTTCTCTAAAAACTCTGAGAAAAAAAATGAAATCTACATTAAGAATCATTACCAGAGCGGCACTCCCCTGTTCCCAAAAATGGAAGTCTTCCCCGGTTATTTATGGACCCAGACAATTTCGGTCGTTGTTCCCGATGAAAAGCTGGAAGCATCAACAACCTATGAGGTCATAGCCTTTGTTCGTGAAGCCGGATATGACTGCGCCCTGATAAAATATAACGGTGAAATGATTGTTCCGGTAAATATCAAGGAAAATGACTCAACTCAGATCAGCGGTCAGAATAAAATTATTTCAAACGGGATTATATATTTTGCTTATAAAGAGGGGATAATTATATCACAAAAAGATGAGTGGAAAATATCCGGAGATAGAACAAAAACAACTAATAGCAAAAGAGAAAGCTATACCGTCGAGATTGATATAAATTCAGATTTCCTGTTGACAAAATTTGTGCGCAACTCAAATTGACTGATTAACAGATTCACAAGTGATGATTACAAACTTTACATTCACCTAAAACGGCTCTAACTTTTTAAGGTGAAGTTTAAAAGAGTAATACTGATAATTATTGATGCCTGCGGAGTTGGAGAACTTCCCGATGCTGCCGATTATGGGGACACCGGCTCGTCGACAATCCCAAATTGTGCCGCTGCCGTCGGTGGTCTCAACATGCCTCTTTGCCAGTCTTTAGGGCTGGGCAATATTGTTGACATAGGTGGAATTTCAAAGATAGAGAATCCCAGAGCATCATACGGTAAAATGGCAGAATTTTCCTCCGGCAAAGACTCCACTATCGGACATTGGGAAATTGCCGGCATTCAGCTTTCGGCTCCCTTCCCTCTTTTCCCAAACGGTTTTCCCGATGACATTGTAAAAAAATTCGAGAGCCAAGCCGGAGTTAAAACAATTGGAAATGTTGCCGCCTCCGGGACTGAGATAATTGAAAAACTTGGCAAGAGGCATCTGGAGACCAGAGCCTTAATCCTTTATACCTCGGCCGATTCTGTATTTCAACTGGCCGCCCACGAAGATATATATCCAATCGACAGGCAGTATCAAATTTGCCAGACAGCCCGTGACCTTCTTATCGGTGAATGCGGTGTCTCAAGAGTAATTGCCAGGCCGTTTATAGGAGAGCCGGGACATTTTGAAAGAACAGTGCGAAGAAAAGATTTTTCAATTGACCCAACCGGTAGAACGATTTTGGATGCTCTGCTTGATAACGGAATGAAAACTTATTCGATAGGCAAGGTGTATGATCTTTTCAACGGAAGAGGCCTCAGTGATTATGTCAAGACAAATGACAACAGAGATGGGATCAAAGAAATTTTGAGAGCCATTTCAGTTTCAGACAACTATCAGCTGATATTTGCAAACCTTGTGGATTTTGACCAACTGTGGGGGCACCGGAATGATGAATCAAATTTCGCCAGAGCATTGGAAGAGTTTGATAAGAGTTTGGTTGAGATTATAAATCAATTAAATGATGATGACCTGCTAATTATAACCGCCGACCACGGTTGTGACCCGACAATTAAAAACTCAACCGACCACTCTCGCGAGTATGTTCCCCTTTTGGTTTACAACAATCAGATTAAGAAAGGCGTTAATCTCGGTATCAGAGAGACTTTTTCAGACATAGCCTCTACCATTGCCGAGAATTTCGAATTGAAAGATTCCTTTCCGGGGAAGTCATTTCTAAACGAAATTATCTGACTCTGTCATGAGCAACAAAATAGACATAAATTCATATCTTGAACATTCTGCATTGAAACCAGATGCTACCAAAAATGATATTATCATAGCCTGCGAGGAAACATTAAAATATAATTTGTATGGCGTGGTTGTAAATCCTGTCTGGGTTAAAACAGCCGCCTCTGAATTAAAGAAGAGCAGGACGATTGTTGTCTCGGTCTGCTCTTTTCCTTTTGGAGCATCTCGAACCGACGTCAAAACTATTGAGGCCGTCAACGCTGTAAACGATGGCGCCTCAGAAGTCGATGTTGTAGCCAATATCGGCTGGATAAAATCCGAAAACTTCTCAGAAGTTGAAAATGAAATGAGAATCATTAAAGAGCATCTCTCAGCTGAAATAATATTGAAAGTAATTATTGAATGTGGCAAGTTGACCGATTTCCAGCAACAAGAAGCTGCCAAAGCAATTATTAACAGCGGGGCCAACTATATCAAAACCTCAACCGGCTTATTTGGAGGAGCGACCGAGTCATCTGTCTCATCGTTAAAAAAAACAGCCAATGGTCAGATAAAAATAAAAGCCTCAGGAGGTATTAAAACTTATCAACAGGCAGAAAAACTAATCAGGTCAGGGGCTGATAAAATAGGCAGTTCCTCATCGGTGGCAATTATGGAAGAGTTTTATCAGTTAACAGTATGACTGAGCTTGACACAGCTTTCTTCAGGGTGTGCAGAGTTGATTCCACCGAATTCAAAAAAAGATATAGTGATTGATTTTGGACAAAAACTTTATAATTTATAGATATGAAAAAGAAGCAGGAAAAGCAGAAAAAGCCGTTTGTTGGAATAACCTTTAAGTGCTGTAATATATATTCTCGGATTTATTTAAATTCCAAAGGGAACGCATTTGTCGGCTGGTGCCCAAAGTGCGCCGGAAAAACTGAAATAAGAGTCTCTCCTACCGGTTCAAAATCCCGGTTTTTTTCAGCAGGTTAAAAAGATGCCAATTTTGAAAACAAAGATAGTTGTTGTTCCACTTGGCGATGTTGATTTTATGATTGTCAATAAGCTGGCTGCAGAAATTGGTCCGGTGTTCAACCGCTCTATTGATATTCTTAAGGGAATGAAACTGCCGACCGAGGCCCACAATGTTATCAGAAACCAGTACTATGCTACCGTTCTTCTTTCCAAACTGGAGCGCACCAAGGCTAACTCCAGAGAGAAAGTTCTGGGTATCTGCGAAGAGGATTTATATCTGCCCAGTGAAAATTTTGTTTTGGGTTACTCTGATCATCTTTCCGGAACGGCGGTGGTCTCTTTATATCATATCAGGCAGGAATTTTACGGACTGCCGGAAGATGACGGCAAAATTTATCCCCGTCTTTTTAAAGAGACCCTTCACCAGCTGGCCCATATTTTTGATTTGACCGAGTGTAAGAACTCCAAGTGTGTAAATTATTTCAGTCAGATCATGCTTGATATTGACAATAAAAATCCCCGCTTCTGTGATATCTGTCGTCGCAAACTTACTACTCAGGTATAAGCTAAAATATGACTCTCGAACAAATAATAGATTATCTAAAAAATGACCCGGATATTAAAGGCAATATCAGCAAATGGAAAACGTACCCGGCAAAAGAAGCCATCTATGCTCCCTTTCCGGAGATACTTGAGCCATTACTAATAGAAACCTTACGACAAAAAGGAATTGAAAATTTATATTCGCATCAGGCCGAAGCTTGTAATAATATTCTTGCGGGATATGATACGGTTGTTGTAACCCCCACAGCATCGGGCAAAACTCTTTGTTATAACCTGCCGGTTATTGACAAAGTTTTAAAAAACAATGACAGCCGGGCCTTATATCTTTTCCCTACAAAAGCGCTGGCCCAGGACCAGCTTTCTGAACTTCATTCTTTTATTCAGATGCTTGATGTTGATATTAAAACTTACACCTTTGATGGTGACACGCCGCAGACAGCCAGAAGGGCAATACGATCGGCCGGACATATAGTAATCAGCAACCCTGACATGCTCCATGTCGGAATTTTACCCCACCATACTAAGTGGATAAAATTATTTGAAAATCTTGAATATGTTGTCATCGATGAGATACATCACTATCGCGGTGTATTCGGCTCGCACCTGTCCAATGTAATCAAGCGCCTTAAGAGAATCTGTGATTTTTATGGTTCCTCCCCTACTTTCATTTGCTGCTCGGCTACGATTGCCAACCCGGGTGAATTAACTGAGAGAATTATCGGCAAGCCGATCAAAGTGGTTAATAACAACGGCGCACCCTCAGGAGAGAGGCATTTTGTCCTGTACAATCCGCCGGTGATAAATAAAGAGCTTGGGATCAGACGTTCGGCTGTCAAAGAAGCCGCAAGTCTGGCTTCAAATATTATGAGAAATAAGATTCAGACTATTGTCTTTGCACATTATCGTCTTTATGTCGAAGTTATTCTGACTTACCTTCAACGGGAGCTAAAAGGAAAATTTGGCCAGGGAATAAATGTTTCGTCCGTTCAGGGGCAGCTCCCGAATGCGCTTGTGATCCACCAGCGAAGAGAGCTGGGAGTCCTCGGTATCTAGCAGGGTTCTGCGG
>JACZYS010000083.1:5988-9837 GCA_022570975.1 Candidatus Zixiibacteriota bacterium
AAAGAAGAAAAATTGAACAGGGCTTAAGGGACGGCACAATTACAGGTGTTGTTTCTACCAACGCTCTGGAACTGGGGATTGATATCGGAAATCTGGACGTTTCTATAATTGTCGGTTATCCCGGCAGTGTGGCCTCGCTCCATCAGCAAGCCGGACGGGCCGGACGGAGAAAGGGATCATCGCTGACCATCATGATCGCCAATTCTTCGGCTATCAATCAATTCTTGTGTGAAGAGCCGGAATATATTTTTGAAAAACCGGTTGAATCCGGCGTAATTGACCCGGACAACCTGATTATAAAAACCAACCACCTCAAGTGCGACGCCTTTGAGCTTCCTTTCGACTCAGAAGAACTCATCTCCGACTACAACAGTTCACAGATATTGGAATACTTAGCCGAAAGCGGGATTATAAAAAAGTCTGCCGATCGCTTTCACTGGTCATCAGACATTTATCCGGCCCAGCAGGTTTCTCTTCGCTCGGCCTCTCCGGAAAATTTTGTCATCTTAAATGAAAGCAAGAACTACGAGGTTATTGGCGAAGTTGATTATTTTTCGGCTCCAGTATTTTTGCATCCTGAAGCAATTTATCTTCACTCGGCCCAGCAATATCAGGTAACTCATCTGGATTGGGAAGGCAGGAAAGCAAATGTCAAAGAGGTCAAAGTAGATTACTACACTGATGCTGAGACCAAGACCAGTCTCAAAGTTCTATCAATCAACGGAGAAGAATCAGTCGAAGACTGTTTGATTTGTCATGGTGAAGTTTCTATCACCAATGTTACACTATTGTTTAAGAAGATAAAATTTGAAACCCATGAAAATGTTGGTTCCGGCATGCTTGATTTACCGGAGCTTGAAATGCACAGTAATGCCTTCTGGTATTCTTTCCCTCAGGAGATAAGAGATATTTTGAATATTGACGGAGCGTCATTTGGCGGTGCTTTGCGCGGGCTGGCCAATATTTTGGGCAAAATTGCGCCGCTATGGGTTATGTGTGACAGCCGGGATTTACGTTCTATCTCTCAGGTCAAAGCGCCGTTTACTGAAAAACCGACAATTTACATTTATGAAAATATTCCCGGTGGAGTTGGTCTCTCTGAAAAACTATTCAGTGAGTCCAAAAATCTTTTTGCCGCCTGTCGGGAGCATTTGGTTAGATGCAACTGCTCATCCGGTTGCCCGTCATGCGTTGGTCCATCGCTTGAAGTTGGAGAAAACGGCAAGGACGGAGCAATTAAGCTGCTTGATTTTATACTTCAGGAAAGTTTTGTAGAGGCGTAGGTTGACGACTAGTGTAGGTCAGTGAGCCTTGTGCTTCTGGCATTTGTTTATTAAATTGGGGCAGACGAGGGCGTCTGCCGCCCACGGAAAGATGTTGTAATGAATGCGAATGAAAACTTTGCTATTACACCGAGTGTGTCGCCCTGAGCAGAGTCGAAGGGTCTCCTAGCTGAATCATGAAAAAGAGTTTTTGCGTGTATATTCTATTGTGTAGAGACAAGTCATACTACACCGGAGTTACGAGCAATTTAGAACAACGGCAATATAAACATCAGAATTCATTTTATGATAGTTATACTTCAAAAAGATTACCTGTTAAGTTGGTATTTTCACAGGAATTTGCCAATTTTGAAGAAGCTGTAAACTCTGAGAAACAAATTAAAGGATGGTCTAAAGCTAAAAAAGCTGCACTTATTTCTGGTGACTTTGATTTGATACATGAACTTGCCAAATGTAGGAACGAAAGTAAAAGTAGGTAATCGTACTAAGGAGCAGCATTTCTCGACTCCGCTCGAAATGACGTAGAGGGTAATGTTGTGCAAGAATCTAAGGAGTAATGTTGTGAACGAATCTAGAGTAAAAGAGTCAAAACTTGAATTTTACACCGAGTGTGTCGCCCTGAACTGAGTCGAAGGGTCTCCTAATCCAAAACTTTAATTTGTTTTTGTATCAAGGAGCAGCATTTCTTGACTACGCTCGAAATGACGTAAAGGGACTTTTTGTTCAATAATGTAATCTTAGAATCATCTTTCTGATTGAATTTAGGATAAGCCTTATTCACAGTTTATAATCTGTGGCATCCTAGCTAAAATTCAAAAATTACACCGCTTGTGTCGCCCTGAGCGGAGTCGAAGGGTCTCCCAATTCAAAACTCTAATTTTTCTTTTGTATCAGAGAGCAGCATTTCTCGACTCCGCTCGAAATGACGTAAAGGGTCGACTCCCACACTTATACTAACCCACCCTAAAACAGGCTGAACTTGAAATATTTTTTGGGGTCGTTTTCCATGTCGGTAATAAGATTGTTAACCCGGCTCAAAAGCGAGACCATCTCAACATACATGGCCGAGTCATTGATAATCATACCCAGACTGCCATCACTGCGGTTAATCCGGCCCAGAATAGAATCAAATTTTGCCGAAGTAGCTTCAAGGTGATCATAAAGTGCAGGGTCGTTAAACAAGCGACCAACAGTGCCAGTGTTGGAGTCAACTTTTGTGGTCAAACTGGCAATAGAGGTTGCTGTCGTCTCAAGTGCATTGGTGATTTTTTCCTGATTATTTTGAAGTTTTATGGACAGGTCAGTCAGTGAAGTTAAAAGAGCCGTCATGTTTTTGTAGAGTTCATCACCGGTGGCTACTTTGCCAAGAGTCCCTTCTCCCCGGTTCATCCTGCTTAAGAGAGAATCAAGATTTGATATAACCGAACCGGCTTCTTTTGCCGCTTCTTCTGCGGCTTTAAAAACTGCTGAGGCCTCGCCGGCATCAACGACTCTTAATTCTGCCATATCGGCGATCACCGGTTTGCCTTTTGTTCCCGGAATAACTTCAACATATTTATCACCCAAAAAGCCGATAGTCCCCAGTTGTACTTTGGTATCTTCGGTCAGCATATACCAGACAGATTTTTTCAAACGACAAACCAGTTTGACCTGTCGTTCAGCGGATTCGTTTACAAACTGAATAGATTTAACATTACCAACTTCAACGCCGGACATCCAGACCGGTGCCCCGGCCACGAGTCCGTTTACATTTTTAAAGTAAACTACGAATTTCCCCTTGCTGTCAAAGATAGATGTTCCACCGCCTGAGAATGATACCCAGAAAAGCACGGCAATGGCAAATACAATTAAAGCGCCAACTTTGAGATTTCCCCACTTAATAACGGTAGTACGTATCATTTAAATATCCTGACTAATTTTACTTTCAATACAATCCATTATACAATAAAGTTACTGTTTTTTATCTGGTCAATTGAATCTTTAAAAGGTTTTAAGAAATTTAAGACTTCCGGAGTGTCAATCTCTCTGAGTTTGTCAACCTGACCGTCAAAGAGAAGCTGCCCGTCAACAATTACAAGGAAACGCTGGGAGAGGCAAAGAGCATCGGCAATCTGATGGGTAACGGAAATTGTTGAGACTTGTTTTTCATCTTTGAGTTTAGAAATAATGGCCAGAACATTTTTTATTGCCAGTGGATCCAGTCCGGTTGTCGGTTCATCTAAAAGCATAACCGTCGGGCTGGTTGATAAAAGTGTCCTTCCTATGGCAACTCTTCTCTGCATTCCACCGGAGAGCTGGTCAGGCAGCTTGTCAATGATTTCATCAGCATCCAGACCAACGAATCCCAGCAAATACAAAATATCTCGGACCTGCCGGGGGCGCCATGCACCAGCCAATGCTAATGTAGTTGTGCGGAAAAAGTTATAAGAAATCCCCCAGCTCCTATGAGCCAGGGACTGTCACAAACCACACCTCGAGGGGTGAAGGCCCTAGCTGAGCATCGACATGGACAATGAGGCGCGTTGATGATATTTAAATCGTGCGAGAAATGCGGTGCCGGCATGGT
>JACZYS010000084.1:0-2379 GCA_022570975.1 Candidatus Zixiibacteriota bacterium
AGGAGCACCGCGATGATCTTTCCTCGGCCGATCTTGCACTTGATCTTGACGCCCTTGATAAAATAGAGAAAGTATCTGCTCCATCTGAAGAAAAAAACTGGTCAACCTGGCTTGCTCTTTTGGCTGCTGATTTAATGGCAAACAAAGGAAACTCTCTGTTAGTTGCAGGCCGATACCAACCGGCAGCTGTCCATGCTCTGGTTTTTGCAATCAATGACACCCTCGGTAATCTTGGCAAAACTCTGAGTTTTGCAGAATTTAAAGATGCGTCCCCCTCAAAGACCTCGGCTCTTGCTGAATTAGTCTCAGAAATGAACAACGGCTCAATTGATACTCTCATTATAGTAGATGCTAACCCGGTATATAACGCTCCGGCAGATTTGAAATTTGCTGAGGCATATAAAAAAGTCAGTAACCGGATAACTTGTTCAGCTTATGATGACGAAACAGCGACACTGTCAACATGGCATATTCCCCTCAGTCATTTTCTCGAGAGCTGGGGTGATGTCCGCACGTCCAGAGGTACCGCCGGAATAGTTCAGCCATTAATCTCACCGCTCTTTAAGAGTATCAGTGATATTGAATTTTTCTCATTTATAACCTATGGATCAAAAGCAACAGGGTATGATCTGGTTCGCAAGAGTTTTGGTTCGATTTTCTCAGGAGGCAGTTTCGAATCAAAATGGAGAAAAGTTCTCCATGACGGCATTTTAGAAAACAGTGTTCCAAAAGCTGCAAGAGTTAAATTAAAATCCAAAAATATTGCCTCGGCATTAAAGAGTTTAGATGTATCTGAGTCTGAAGAGTTGGAAATACAGTTCAATTCTTCGGCATCATTATTTGACGGCAGATATGCAAACAACGGCTGGCTTCAGGAGCTTCCCGACCCGGTTACAAAACTTGCCTGGGATAACGCCTGTGTAATGTCTCTTAAGACTGCAGATTCGATGAATCTGAGAAATAAAGAGATTGTAAATTTATCATATAATGGCACCCAACTTGAACTCCCGGTCTGGATTCTCCCCGGTCACGTGGACAATTCAGTCTCGGTTGAGTTGGGTTATGGCAGGGTCAATTCCGGTAAGATTGGAAGCGGAGTAGGGTTTAATACTTACAATCTGAGAAGTTCTCAGGCTATGGATTTTGGCAAAGGGGTCAGGATTACAAAAACCGGACGTAATTACCTGATGGCCAACACCCAGGACCACAGCTCAATGGAAGGGCGTCCGATTGTAAGAGAAGCTACTCTTGGAGAATATAAAGAACACCCCAATTTTGCGCCTGAAATGGTGGAGCACCCGCCTCTGAAAGCACTCTGGAATGAACATAAATATGAAAGTGGCAACCAGTGGGGAATGTCAATTGATTTGACCACCTGCACCGGATGCAACGCCTGCACAATTGCCTGTCAGAGTGAAAATAATATCCCGGTAGTTGGTAAAGAGCAGGTTGAAAAAGGCAGAGAGATGCATTGGATTCGGATTGACCGTTATTTCACCGGCGATACCGATGACCCGGAAATGGTAAATCAGCCGGTTCCTTGCATGCAGTGTGAGGACGCACCTTGTGAGCAGGTCTGCCCGGTAGCGGCAACAACTCATAATGAAGAAGGTCTCAACCAGATGACCTATAACCGTTGTATTGGAACAAGGTATTGCGCTAATAACTGTCCGTACAAAGTTCGCCGATTCAATTTCTTCAATTTCACCAAAGATACTCCGGAGATTGTCAAAATGGCAAAGAACCCGGATGTGTCCATACGTTTCCGTGGTGTAATGGAGAAATGTACTTACTGTGTTCAGAGAATTAATTCTGCCAAGATGGACGCCAAGTTGGGAGATCGTGAATTAGCAGATGGTGACATCAAAACCGCCTGTCAGCAGGCATGCCCGGTTCAGGCAATCACTTTTGGAAACATTCTCGACAAAGAGAGCAAAGTTGCTATTGAAAAAGATAAAAATAGAAATTACGCCATGTTAAGTGAGCTTATGACCAAGCCAAGAACAACTTATCTGGCAAAAATAAGAAACCCTAACCTTGAATTGGCTTCGTTATTGGGTAAAACCAGTGACAACGGTCACGGCTAATATAGTTGGTAGTAAAAATTGTCTGAAGCTATAAAAAGACTTAGAGAGCTTCCCAGTTTTCAGGAAGAGTTAATTCCCGGGAATCCTTCATTTGAATCGATTACCGAAAAAATAAGTTGTGTTACCGAAGGCAGGGCAACACGTAACTGGTGGATTCTATTTGGATTGTCATTGCTGACCACTGCCGCTTTATTTGGGCAGTTGGGATGGTTGTTCTGGGAAGGGACCGGTATCTGGGGATTGAACAACCCGGTTGGATGGGGCTGGGCTATTGTAAATTTTGTATGGTGGG
>JACZYS010000084.1:2389-9691 GCA_022570975.1 Candidatus Zixiibacteriota bacterium
AAGCCTGGTGGGTACTTTTTGGAATTTCATCGTCGGCCACGCTTCTTTTATTGGTGGCCATTGCCTATTTGTTCTGGGAAGGAATCGGTATCTGGGGGCTGAACGTTCCTGTCGCCTGGGGACTTGCAATTGTTAACCTGGTTTTCTGGATAGGTATAGGTCATGCCGGCACTTTGATTTCCGCCATTCTGTATTTGTTCCGCCAGAGGTGGAGGACCTCAATCAACCGCTTTGCCGAAGCAATGACTATTTTTGCGGTTATCTGTGCACTTATGTTTCCTACTATTCACGTTGGAAGGGTGTGGCTTCTCTATTATGTCTTACCTATTCCCAACTCAATGGATCTCTGGCCAAATTTTCGCTCTCCTCTTTTATGGGATTCATTTGCGGTCGGAACATACTTTACGGTCTCAGTTATTTTCTGGTATGTGGGGTTAATACCTGATCTGGCAACCTTAAGAGACCGTGCCAAAAGTGGTATTCGTAAAATGATTATGGGTGTTTTATCTTTAGGATGGCATGGTGGGAACCGACAATGGAAAAATTATGAACGTGCATACATGGTCTTAGCCGGAATCTCAGCACCATTGGTATTGTCGGTTCACTCAATCGTTTCAATGGACTTTGCAGTATCATTAGTTCCCGGCTGGCATACGACAATTTTCCCGCCTTACTTTGTGGCCGGTGCTGTCTTTTCGGGTTTTGCCATGGTAATGACTCTGGCCTTGGTTAGTCGTGCCGCCTTTAATTTGAAAGATGTAATCACCCTCAGGCATTTGGAACTGATGAACAAAATTATGCTCTTAACCGGCATGATGGTCGGTTATGCCTATGGAACCGAATTTTTCATTGCCTGGTACAGTGGAAACGAATATGAGTGGTTTGCCTTTGTCAACCGTGCTTTTGGTCCTTATGCCTGGGCTTACTGGACAATGATTACCTGTAACGTACTGGTTTAAAAAATTACGCCACAGCATTCCGGTAATGTTTGTAGCTTCTATCTTAATAAATGTCGGCATGTGGTTTGAGAGACTGGTTATAGTCATGACCCTCTCCAGAGACTATCTGCCCTCAGCCTGGGATTATTTTACACCGACAATATTTGATATTGGAATTTACATAGGTTCATTTGGTCTCTTCTTTACTCTCTTTTTGTTATTCCTTCGCTTCTTTCCGATGGTTGCAATTGCCGAAGTCAAAGGGGTGCTTCCTCAGGCCAAAGTGCATCATCATCACTCCCATGATAAAGTTGGGGCCGGCTCATGAAGTTATTCAAGCGACATCCGGACATAATGCTTGTAGAATTTGGCTCACCTCAGGAGCTTATTGACGCCGCAGGAAAGATTAAAGAGGCCGGATACAAGGACTTTGACTGCCATTCATCATATGCAATTCATGGAATGGATGAGGCAATGGGCTTAAAACCATCAATTGTCGGACGCATCTCGGGAATATGCGCCGCCTTTGGAACAACCTCAGCTTTGCTTCTTCAGTGGTGGACCTCGGCTGTTGATTATCCGCTGGTCATCTCCGGTAAGCCTCTTTTCAGTTTGCCGGCATTTATTCCGGTTACCTTTGCCGTGACCATTTTGTTTGCCGCCTTTGGTGCTTTATTTGGGATGCTTATTACCAACCGGATTCCCCGGTTCAATCATCCCTTGTTTAATTCTGATAAATTTGGGAAATTTTCTGATAACGGGTTTTTTGTCAGTCTGGAAGCCTCTGACCCAAAATATAATGAAGAGGGAAGCAGGAACTTCTTTGAGTCAATTGGCGGCAGAAATATTGAGGTGTTAACAGACGAATGAAAAATTTTGCTTTAAATTTCAAATTTGCTGCTTCATTTTTGATGCTTCTTCTTCTGAGCGGATGTTTTCAAGGAAGAAAATCATCAAAACCGCCCATCCATCTTAATCCGAATATGGACAAACAGGAAAAATACAAGGCACAGGAAAAAAGCAAGTTTTTTGAAAACGGCTCTGTCAACAGAATGCCGATTGAGGGAACCATTGCCAGAGGTGATCTTCATGAAGACACCAGATATTATTATGGCCGGGAAGAAGATGGCCGGATGATCAAAACAATTCCGGTGGCTGTGACTATGAAGCTGCTTGAAAGGGGACAAGAAAGATTTAATATATATTGCTCTCCGTGCCACGGGAAAACCGGTGAAGGTAACGGCATTGTAGTTCAAAGAGGACTGATTCAGCCAACCTCGTTTTTTGACAAAAGGTTAATGGCTGAGCCGGTAGGACAGATTTTTGATGTGATGAGTAATGGGAAAAGCAATATGCCTTCATACAAATCCCAGATTCCTATAGCGGACCGTTGGGCTATTGTCGCTTATTTTAGGGCTCTCCAGAAAAGCCGAAGCGCGACCCAAAATGATATCCCTGCAAAGGTGCTGGAAGGACTTAACTGATGCATTGGGATCTTGATACATTTAAAATCAGAGGTTCTGAAAAGATGGCCAACATGGCCCTGATGATTGGATTAGCCGGACTGGCTTTAAGCGCCTATGGTTATATTGCTGACCGGGGACAATTTTTTTATTCTTATCTGACCTCATTTATGTACTGGCTCACAATTGGTCTTGGTGCTCTGTTTTTTACTCTGATTCATTATCTGGCCAACGCAAAATGGTCCATAATAATAAAAAGATGGTCAGAGACGGTAATGTTCACCCTGCCGTTTATGGGAATCATGTTTATCCCAATCTGTTTCGGCCTCCATGATTTATATGAATGGAGTCATGAAGATGTGGTGGCGACAGACCACCTGCTTCAGGGAAAAGCAGCGTATCTAAATGTAAATTTCTTTTTAATCCGCTCTCTCGGTTATTTTGTTATCTGGGGTCTGTTAACCTGGTTTATCAGGAGCAAATCAATTGAACAGGACCAAGGGTACTCTGAGTCGTCGATGATGAAAGTAAGACGGGTCTCGGCCTTTGGTATGATCATGTTCGCTCTGACAATTTCTTTTGCATCAATTGACTGGATTATGTCGCTCAGCCCTCACTGGTATTCAACAATTTTTGGAGTCTATATGTTTGCCGGTGCTTTCGTGTCATTTTTATCCTTTACCGTTTTAGCTATTAAATACTTTGAGGGAAAAGGGATTTTAAAAGATATCATTTCGGTAGAGCACTACCATGATATTGGCAAGCTGATGTTTGCTTTTATCATCTTCTGGTCATATATGGCTTTCTCGCAGTATTTCTTAATCTGGTATGCTCACATCCCTGAAGAAACATTCTGGTTTTTGGACCGATGGGAAGGAACCTGGAAGCAGTTTAGTATGCTGTTGATGATTGGTCATTTCCCAATTCCGTTTTTGGGCTTGATAGTTCAAAATGCAAAGAGAAATAAGTTTGTGCTGCCAACCGTGGCCATCTGGATTATGTTCATTCACTGGGTTGATATGTACTGGCTTATCTTACCGACCTTTTCACCTGAGGGTTTCAATCTGTCATGGATGGATGCAACGACATTTGTCGGCATAGGCGGAACCTTTATCTGGTTTGTTATTAGTAGATATTCTGCCAATTCTGTAATTCCAATTAACGACCCGCATCTGGGCACATCAATAAGGCATACGAGTTAAATTATGAGTGATCACGGTTCACATCACGGTGCCGGAGGATATGAAAAAAAAGATATTTCTATTCCTCATATCCTTATTGGTACAATCTTGACAGTGGCTTTTATAGTTCTCTCCGCCATTTTGCTTAATGAATATTTCTATGTCGTTCAGGAGCAGGTAATATATGAGCAGCAATTAAAGCCGGAATCCGAGATGCTGAAAGAGCTAAGAGCATACGAAGACTCGGTCTTAAATAGTTATGGCTATGCCGACACGACTAAAAAGGCTTATCGCATTCCGATAGATGAAGCAATGAAGATGATGGCCAAAGAAGCCAAGGATGGGAAATAAGTTTGATGATATTTTCTAAACAAAAATATGTTGCAATAAACATTACAACCTCGTTGCTGTTGCTTCTGTTTGCTTATGCTCCCGTTTCAGCACAACTGGTTCGTGACTCTGTTGAGGAATTGTCCAGGATTGATATTGTGGAGCGATTGGGTGAAAACATTCCTCTTAATCTAAAATTCACAAATCAAAACGGCCAGGCAGTAACACTTGGAGATTATTTCAAGAAAGATAAACCGGTTATTTTGGTGCTGGCCTATTATGAATGTCCCATGCTCTGCAATCTGGTTTTGAACGGACTGGGGCAAGGAATAAAAGACCTCAGTTGGACTCCGGGTGAAAAATATGAAATTATTACGGTCAGCATTGATCCGCTTGAAACTGCTGAGTTGGCTTTTTCCAAAAGAGCAAATTATCTCAAATCTATTAACAGACCTGATTTGGAAAAAGGATGGGATTTTCTGGTGGGAGATGACTCACAGTCAAAAGCTCTGACCGAGGCAGTTGGTTTTAAATATTACTATATTGAAGATAAAGATGAATACGCCCACCCGGCTGCTATTTATATTTTGTCCGATGAAGGAAAAATCAGCCGTTACTTGTATGGAATTGAATTTAAAGCTAAAAATTTGAAATTAGGATTATTGGAAGCCGCCCAGGGTAAAATTGGCAGCAGCATGGATAGAATCATTCTCTACTGTTTCCGCTACAACCCCGATGAAAAAGGATATGTTCTCATTGCCTCAAACGTTATGAAACTCGCCGGAGCAATAACGCTCATATTACTCTCAACTTTGGTTGGCGTTCTCTGGTATAGAGAAAAAAGAAAAGTAAAAGTGAAAGTTGACAATATTAAACAGAATTTACCGATTGTGAAAGAATAGCTTTTTTTATGGATAGTTTATTGACAAGACTTATGCCCGAGGCCAACAGCACTATGGCCCTGGAAATTGATCAGCTTTATGAATTTATTCTCTATTGGTCTCTGTTCTTTCTGGCTATAGTCACATTTTTCTCTGTCTATTTTGCTATCAAGTATAGAAGAAAAGGTGAACCGGGATTAACGTATGGTAAAGATCATAATCTCTTTCTGGAAATTCTCTGGACCGGTTTCCCTACGGTGTTGGTTATTATTGTCTTTATCTGGAGTTTTACCGACTTTATAAAGATGTATACTATGCCTTATGACCCCATGGAAGTTAACGTAACCGCCCAGATGTGGGCATGGAATTTTGATTATCCGGAAGGTGTTAATACTTTTAGAGATATGGTGGTACCGGTTAATAGGAATGTTAAACTGGTGATGTCTTCGGAAGATGTAATTCACTCATTTTTTGTACCTCAATTCAGAGTCAAAGCAGATGTCCTGCCAAATCAATATACCGTCATCTGGTTTAATGCCAACAAAACCGGAACCTATCCGATTTTCTGTACTGAATTTTGTGGAAAAGGGCACTCAGAGATGCTTGGCTCAGTTAGGGTCGTCACTAAAGAAATATATGCAGTCTGGCTGGATGCAAGAAGCGATCCGGGTAAGGGTCTTACCCCGCTTGAATTTGGTGAAAAATTATATAACCAGAAAGCCTGTTTTACCTGCCATTCCACAGACGGCTCAGAAAATGTGGGACCAACGTTTAAGGGAATTTGGGACTCCACTGAAAAACTTCTCAATGGCCAAACGGTAAAAGTTGATGAAAATTATATCAGAGAGTCAGTTTTGAGCCCGATGGCCAAACAGGTAACCGGTTTTGATCCGGTCATGCCCACCTATCAAGGCATCCTAAAAGACGTTGATATTGAAACACGGGGAACGACCCCGAAATTTACGGGATTAAAAGGTTCAATCGTTGAAGAAGCGGAGAACCTTGCCATTGAAACAATCGTGGTTTCAATCGGGGGGAACAAGGAAAACAAACTTGAAGGCGTGCTGGCTATGCATGCGAGGGACTACCAGTTTATTGTTGACGCGATAAACAAGATTACGAACGACACGGATTTTACTCAAAAAAAAACAGATTAGAGGGAAACTACCAGACCTTTTTAGCGAGAGGCAAGGGTGATGTGAGCGAAGAAATGGTGATGGCTATGATTTGTGAAAAGATGGGTTGGACTTATAGTGAATATGTAAATCAACCTGATTGGTTTTTGCAATTACTGATAATGAAGTTTGGTGCAGACGCAGAACATCAAAACAGGTTGAACAAAGAATTAAAACATGCCTCAAAGTAAATTAGAAGTAGTAATAACAGCGAGAGACGAAGCTTCAAGACAGATTAGAGAACTTGAAGCCAGCTTGGGAGGATTACGGACAGGTACTCGTAGATTTCAGGATAGGTTAGAAACACTGCGTCCCGCTTTTCAAAATATGGCACTTGTTGGTGGCATAGCTTTTGGAACAATAAGTTTTGGTATAAAACAAGCGATTGATGAAGCGAAAAAAAGTGAGAAAATTGCAAAAGGATTTGAGGTTATTTTTGACAAAACTGCTGTGGAGATGAATAAATTTTTATCAGATTTTACATCAAAATTTGGTATAGCCACCACAACAGTGCAGGATATGGCAAATCGTTTGGGATTTGTCTTGAAAGTTGCAACAGAATTAAGTGCGGAGGGTATTGCTGATTTTGTAAAAGAAATAATACCCGTTGGCGAAGCGATGGCGTTTATGGACGCTCGTATTCAAAGTGGCACCGATGCTATCCAATTTATAAGTGATGCCATTACGGGAAACTCAGCTGTCCTTCGCCGATATGTTCCTACCATTCGGGAAGCCACTATAGAAAATAAAGCCCTAGAATTGGGGCTTATTAAGGAAGGAGAACAAGTTGATATAACTGCAAGGGCACTCTCAATTAAACAGTTGATAATTGAGGCACAATCAGACGCCGTAAAAGTTCTCAACAGTGCAGAAGGAGATTTTATTGATACGGAAAGAAGGGTAACAGAGCAAACATTTAGATTAAAAGAAGCTATCGGATTAGCTCTTATTCCTGCAATAAATAGTTTATTTTTAGCGGTTACACCTATTATTGAAACGATAGCTGATTGGGTAAAAGAAAATCCAGAATTAACAAAAACAATTATTATTGTAGCTGTAGTAATAGCAGGGCTTGTTGCCGCACTTGGAATACTGGGGCTTACTGTGTTGGCAGTTACAGCAGCGCTTACGTTTTTATTAAGCCCCATTACTTTAATCGTAATTGCATTAGCCGCTTTGGGTATTGCCATATTTTTACTTATTAAAAATTGGGATACATTAAAAAGATTTACTGTTGATACTTGGGAAGCAATTAAAATGATTGTTACCAATAAACTAAACGAGATTAAAACAAAGTTTACGGATATTTGGAACGCTATATCAAACATTTTGAA
>JACZYS010000085.1 GCA_022570975.1 Candidatus Zixiibacteriota bacterium
CATATTTGATTCTCTCGGTATGACAGAGACATCCTGGTTTCTTTCCAATCTGGATACAAACAATATTGCTGCTCCATACGGGTACAATGGTGTGAACCATTTTCGATATGCCTTTATGGGCATGCCATGGTATCCGCCTACACAATTAAAGACGAGCCCCCTGCAATTGGCAAAATTTATGATTCCTTTTATTCAAAATGGACACAACGACACTCTTAACATTCTTGATAGTTCTACCCTTGAATTGATGACCACTGTGCAATACCCCGGAATCACCTACGGTTCAGGTCCGGTCGCAGAGCACGGTTTAGGTCTATTTGAGAGAGAGATATTTGGCAGGACTGTCTGGGGCCACGGAGGAGGCTGGAACGGCGTTGCTACCTTGATGGTCTTCAGTCCTGTGGAAAATATAGGCGCTATTGTGTTTGTAAATTTGGACTTCAGTACTCCAACTCTACAGAGAACCGTGATGGACGGAATTGCGAATAATATGTTTAATTTTGCGGCTTCTTTTGACTCCGATTCTGATAGTGTCCATGATGGCTGGGATAACTGCCCTGACATTCCCAACCCCGACCAAACCGATACAGATGGGGATGGTTTGGGAGATGCTTGCGATGATTGCACTGACAGCGACGGCGACGGGTTTGGGGACCCCGGATTCCCCGTGAATATTTGTCCTGAAGACAACTGCCCTGACTCAGCCAATCCCGACCAGTTAGACACAGATGGCGACGGTTTGGGAGATGCATGTGATAATTGCACCTGTGAAATAGCAGGAGATTTTAACCATACCGGAGATTTGAATATTGTTGACCTTACAGTTACAGTCAATTGGATGTTTAAGGGCGGTGCTGACCCTTTCTGCCTGAATGTGGCAGACGTAAACGGATCTTGTTCTGTTGATGTAGCTGACTTAACCTACCGAGTAAATTACATGTTCAAAAGAGGCCCAGATTTGGTTTGTGGCTGTGTTGAATAATCAGTAGGTCGGGGGTTCGACTCTTATCGCCGGGTTTTTTGTGTGTAAAATTACAATCTAACAGCTAATATCTGTTTCGTTATTTCAAGTAATTGAGATTCAGATAAACTCCGCCAATAATCCGTAGAAAATGTAAATTAGTATAGCATAATCCAGCTTCGAGGGGCTTATAGTAATCTCTTGACAGAATATGGGTTTTCCGTATATTTTATTGTCTATTATTGAATAATCGATTTTGTTGGCCTCAAATAATCCATCATGAGCCGGCACCCTATGCAGAGGTCAATGATAAATCTTATCGGACGAGGTAACTATGAAAAGAGTGCAAATTCTTCCAATTCCAATTGGACTTATTGCAATTTTGCTGATTATCGATACAGCATATATTTATCCACAGTGCCCTCCGGATCTAGTTTTCAGTAGTGAAATAGTGGCAGACGGGTTCGGCTACAAAGTATCCGGAGTGGGGGATGTGAATAATGATGGATTTGATGATCTGATTATTGGGGCGTACTCAAATGATTCAGGCGGAACAGATGCAGGGAGAGCATACGTCTATTCGGGACAGAGTGGTAATCTGTTATTTACATTTACCGGAGAAGCTGCAGGTGATGCCTTTGGTGTTTCAGTTTCCGGAGCAGGTGACGTTAATAACGATGGATTTGATGATTTGATTGTCGGTGCTCCCTTAAATGCATTTGCTGGACTTGACGCAGGTCGGGCATATGTTTACTCAGGTCAAGACGGTAGCTTGCTATATACATTTACCGGTGAAGCTGCGGAGGATTACCTTGGTTCTTCGGTATCTAGTTGTGGGGACGTAAACAATGACGGCTTTGATGATTTTCTTATTGGGTCATCTCGATGGGAAAATGGACGAGCATATGTATATTCTGGACAAAGCGGTACTCTAATTTATACTCTTATTAGTCAAGAGTCAGAAGACTTATTTGGGAGAAATGTAGCGGGTGCTGGTGATGTCAATAATGACGGGATTGATGATTTTATTATTGGAGCCAACTTAGATTCGAATGGTGGATTTCGAGCCGGAAGGGCATATATTTATTCAGGATTAAACGGTAATTTGTTGTACACATTTACAGGTGAAGCTGCAGGGGACCAGTTCGGATTCAGTGTTTCTGAAGCGGGAGACGTAAACAATGACAGTTTTGATGATTTGATTGTTGCCGCAATCTTCAATGACGCCAGTGGTACAAATTCAGGTCGAGTGTATGTTTACTCAGGGATAGACGGTCAGCTTCTGCATATATTTACTGGTTATGCAAGAGGCGATTTACTAGGGTGGTCGGTATCTGGGGCAGGAGATATGAACAAAGACGGTTTTGATGATATAATAGTGGGAGCACCTGGTCAAGACGCTTTTGGCCATCGTACTGGACAGGCATATGTTTACTCAGGACAAAGCGGTGATTTGCTATACACATATACAGGAGAGGAAGCTGAAGATGCATTTGGAGTTTCTGTTTCCAACGGAGGAGATATGAATGACGACGGTATCAATGACTTAATTGTTGGAGCACATACAAGGAGCAGAGGTGGATCGCAACCGGGTTGGGTCTATGTGTTTTATGGAAGGGAGTGGTTATGTGGTGATGCCAACGGAGATTCACTGGTTACATTCGATGATGTGAATTATCTAATAGATTTTTACTTTCATTCAGGTAGTGTGCCATTCTCATTTATTTCAAGCGACTTAAATTGTGACGGTTCGGTTGATATAACTGATATTCTTTTCCTGGCCCGATATCTGAACGGCGGTGAGGAGCCTTGCTGTTTGTAATAGACATCTAAATTTTGAATCATAAAAAACCTCCATTCGGCGGTTGTCGGTTGAAATAGTTCTTCAAATTTGATATATTAAGCAGATGCATATAATTGATCTCAGGTCAGATACTGTCACCCGTCCTTCCAAAGGAATGCTTGACGCCATGATCAAGGCCGAGGTTGGTGATGATGTTTTAGGTGATGACCCGACCGTTTTAGAATTGGAGTCTTATGTAGCAGATTTATTTGGAGTGGAAGCTGCTCTTTTTCTGCCGTCGGGAACAATGGCCAATCAGATTGCAATCAAAGTCCTCTCAGTACCAGAGACTGAACTTTTGTGTGAAAGAGAATGCCATGTTGTAAACTACGAAGTTGCCGGGCCGGCAGTGCATGCCAGACTTTTGATAAATTTATTGACAACCGAACGGGGGATGATAACAGCGAAGATGGTTGAAGAAAATATTCGACCAATAAATGTTCACTGCCCGCTGACCAAGACCGTGTCTCTGGAAAATACTCATAACCGACATGGCGGAACAGTTCTCCCGCAGGATGAAATAATAAAAGTTCAAAAAGTTTGTAAGAAACATAATCTTGGGCTTCATCTTGATGGTGCCAGAATCTGGAATGCTCATATTGCTACCGGAACAAGCCTGACAGATTTGGTCAAACCGTTTGACTCTGTTTCTGTTTGCCTTTCCAAAGGATTAGGCGCACCGGTGGGGTCATTGATATTAGGTGATCAGGAATTCAGAAAAAAATGTCACCGGCAAAGAAAATTATTTGGCGGCGCAATGAGACAGTCCGGGTATTTGGCCGCGGCCGGATTGTTTGCTCTGAAAAACAATATTGACGGGTTGAAAAATGACCACCAAAATGCCAGATTTTTGGCCGAAGAGCTCAGTCAGATAGAATTGTTTAAGATAGATTTAAGCCGGGTTGAGACAAATATTGTAATTATTGATATTGGTCAAGGGAAAACGGCCGAGGAAATTATTGACAGCTTGAACTCAGTGGGTATCAAAGTTGTTCCTTTTGGTCCGACCAGATTCAGAATGGTGACCCATCTTGATGTCTCAAGCGAAGATTGTAAAGAGGCGGTAGGCAGAATTAAGAAACTTTATGCCTGAATAAGTTGTTAAAGATTAGTAGTTTATAAGCAAATCGGAAAAAACCGCTTGCAATTTTGAGGATTCTTAAATAAAATTAAAGTTCTGATAAGCGGGAGTAACTCAGCTGGTAGAGTCACAGCCTTCCAAGCTGTTGGTCGCGAGTTCGAACCTCGTCTCCCGCTCTTTATATGATGTCAAGCGTGGGGCAAATATGTGACCAAAATTTTGTTGATTAATTGCCAAATTTGAACAAGTTTAATGTTATGAAGTCTTAAATAAGGTAAATATAATTTTAGGAAGAAACGATTTCTCATGGAATTTAGATTAGGTGAGCTTTTTTGTGGTCCAGGTGGTTTAGCGGTTGGTGCAAAGAGAGCGAAAGTATATTCTAATAATACCAAATTTTCAATTAAGCACGTATGGGCAACAGATTTTGATAAGGATTCATGTGCCACTTATGCTAATAACGTATTTGATGGCAATCACAAGCAGGTAGTTTGCAAGGATATTAGAAAGCTGAAGTTTAAGAAGCTGGAAGAGATATCTGAAGTTGATGCATTATCCTTTGGGTTTCCCTGTAATGATTTTAGTATTGTAGGTGAACAGAAAGGAACTAGCGGTACTTTCGGTCCCCTTTATAAACACTGTGTAAAAGCAGTAGAACATTTTAAGCCTAAATGGTTTTTGGCTGAAAATGTTGGAGGGTTACGGAATTCCAATGAAGGCAATGCCTTGACTAATATTCTCAATGAATTCGAAGCTGAAGGATATGACTTGTATCCACACTATTATCATTTCGAGAAATATCTTGTTCCTCAATCAAGGCATAGGATAATTATTATTGGGATTAAGAAAAACATCGGGAAGACTTTTCTCATTCCGAAGCCATTTTCTACAAATGGGAATCAATTGTCTTGCCGAGAAGCACTCAGTAATCCTCCAATAACTTTCGATATGCCAAATAGTGAGTTAACTAAGCAATCACCAAGAGTTGTGGAAAGATTAAAACACATTAGGCCAGGTGAAAATGCATTTACAGCTGATTTACCTAGCCATCTTAGACTGAATGTCAATGGTGTTAAAATCAGCCAGATTTATAAAAGGTTGGATCCAGATAAACCTGCTTATACAATTACTGGTAGCGGAGGCGGCGGAACACATGTATATCATTGGTCAGAAAACAGAGCACTAACTAATAGAGAAAGAGCTAGACTGCAAACCTTCCCAGATAATTTTGTTTTTCATGGAACTAAAGAAAGTGTGCGAAAGCAAATTGGAATGGCAGTACCTCCGAACTTTTCGAAAATAATTTTTGAAGCAGTTCTGAAGAGTTTTGCTAATATAAAATATAGAAATGTTGAGCAAAATTTAAAAAATCTACAACGGCCATCAATTTAGATGTTATCTGAAAGCTTGTTTGAAGAAATTTTAATTGATCCAGTTAAGTCAGGGTCAAACCAGTTGTTTATCGTTTCTGGTTATGCAACTGCGACGATGGCAGTTAAACATATTTTCAAAGCTAAACAAATAAACAATAATGTGAAAGTAGATTTAGTTGTCGGGATGACTTCTAATGATGGGCTCTCTCTTAGCAATCATATAGGATTCAAGAAACTTGTAGAAACTGATCTCCAAGGAGCTTTTAGATGCAGTTATGTTTATCAGGGTTTTCCTGTTCATGCTAAAGTTTACTGTTGGTTAAAGGATGGATCACCCGTTTCTGGCTTTATTGGTTCTGCGAATTATACCCAGAGTGGTTTTGGTGAAAAGCGAAGAGAAGCTATGTCAACAATTGATCCTGCTGTAAGTTTGAGATACTTCAAGGAAATTGAAAAGGACACAATTTATTGCAACCACGACGATGTCGAAAATAGAATTAAGATTTATAGTGACAAAGGATTTTATGGGAAGAAGAAAGAATCTGACCGTATTGTTGGTGATGTTTCAGTTCCTGCTTTTGACAGTCAAGGATTAGAATTTAAAACCTTGTCATTTCTCGACAATAAGGGTGATCTGCCACAAATCTCTGGATTGAATTGGGCTCATCGAAAAGAAAAATATAAAAGAGAACTAAACCAAGCCTATATTAGACTTACCGCTGAAATATACAGGTCAGATTTCTTCCCAGAAAGAGGGATTCACTTTACTATTCAGACTGATGACGGTAAAATACTGATTGCAACTAGGGCTCAACAGAGTGGGAAAGCAATTCATACACCAGCAAATAATAGTCTGATGGGTGAATACTTCCGTAACAGATTGGGACTTCCTTCTGGTGCGCTTGTTAGTAAGAAAGACTTAGAATCTTATGGACGTACAGATGTCACTTTCTACAAAATTGAAGACGAAACCTATTTGATGGATTTTTCTGTATGAATGATTGATAATTTATCAAAAGAACAACGATTGAGAAACATGAAATCAATCAAGTCAAAGGATTCTAAACCTGAATTGAAGGTTAGAAAACTTGTTTACGCTTTAGGATTTCGGTATAGATTACACAAGAAAGACTTACCAGGAAAGCCAGATTTAGTATTTTCAAAGCAGAAAAAGATCATTTTGGTTCATGGGTGTTTTTGGCACGGTCATAATTGCAAAAGAGGCAAAGTCAATCCGAAAACAAATGCAAATTATTGGTCCACAAAGATTTCCAAGAATATTTCGCGAGATAAATCGAACATAAGAAAATTGAGATCATTAGGATGGAAAATTTTAATAGTTTGGGAGTGTAAAATCAAGAATTTGGAACAAATTGAATCAAGAATTAGCAAATTCTTGTCGCAATCGACTTAAGCCGTTATTGTACAATGAGTTGATAGAATACTTGAGTTAGTTTTGCTTGAGTATATCAATATTTTAAATTAAAGCTGAATTTTGCTAAAATATGGCTTGACAATTATTTGGCTTGTGATTTATAATATAGGTTGCTTAAAAGCCTAAGCATTTTTTTTTGCATTTTTTGGGCTTTTTTGGTAAAATAGGTGTGAATTAATTTTTGCCCAGATAGCTCAGTTGGTAGAGCACATCCTTGGTAAGGATGAGGTCACCAGTTCAATCCTGGTTCTGGGCTTAGAAAAATTATCTGGAAGGAAAGGTTGCTGTTATGGCAAAGGAGAAATTTGATCGTACGAAACCGCATGTTAATGTAGGTACAATAGGTCATGTTGACCATGGAAAGACAACATTAACCGCTGCCCTGACGATGTATCTGGCACGCAAGAATAACAAGACCGATGTTCGTTCTTTTGATTCCATTGATAATGCTCCCGAGGAGCGTGAAAGAGGAATCACCATTGCAACGGCTCATGTAGAATATGAGACTGATAATCGTCACTATGCTCATGTGGATTGTCCCGGTCATGCTGATTATGTTAAGAACATGATTACCGGTGCGGCTCAGATGGACGGTGCTATATTGGTAGTCTCGGCCTCAGATGGTCCTATGCCCCAGACGAGAGAGCATATATTGCTTGCCCGTCAGGTGGGTGTACCTCATATCGTAGTTTTTATGAATAAATGTGATATGGTTGATGACCCTGAGCTGTTGGATTTAGTAGAGCTTGAAGTAAGAGATTTGCTTTCCACTTATGATTTTCCTGGTGATGATATTCCGGTCATCAGAGGTTCGGCTCTTGCGGCCATGACGGCCGGTGCCGATGAATCCAAATCAATAGATGATGAAGCCTTTAAGCCACTTCAGGAGTTAATAGATGCTTTGGACACTTACATTCCCATGCCGGAACGTGAGACCGACAAGCCATTTTTGATGCCTATAGAAGATGTTTTTTCGATTACCGGTCGCGGTACGGTAGGAACCGGCCGGGTCGAGCGCGGCATTATCAATCAGGGTGAGGAAGTGGAGATAGTCGGCATCAGAGAGACCAGAAAGACAGTTGTAACCGGTGTAGAGATGTTCCGCAAGCTGCTTGATTCAGCCGAAGCCGGCGACAATGTCGGTCTGTTGCTTCGCGGTGTCGATAAGGATGATTTGGAACGTGGTCAGGTAATCGCCAAACCGGGTTCAATCACCCCTCACAAGAAGTTTAAGGCCGAGGTTTATATTCTGAGTAAAGAAGAGGGAGGTCGTCATACTCCTTTTTTCACCGGCTACCGTCCTCAGTTTTATTTTAGAACGACGGATGTAACCGGAGTGGCTCATTTGCCCAAAGGTGTAGAGATGATAATGCCAGGTGACAATATCACCATGGATGTAGAGTTGATAACCCCGATCGCCATGGAGAAAGAGCTTCGCTTCGCCATTCGTGAAGGCGGCCGTACTGTTGGTGCCGGTGTTATTTCAGAAGTTATTGAGTAAGGTTGACAGAATATGTTAGACGTTCAAAAAATTAGAATTCGCCTTAAAGCATATGATCATTATGCTTTAGATAAGTCAACCAAAGAGATTGCTCGTACGGTTGTCAGAACCGGTGCCAGAATTGTTGGTCCGGTACCTCTTCCAACCAAGAGAACTGTTTACACTGTTTTGAGATCACCTCACGTTGACAAAAAATCTCGTGAGCAGTTTGAAACCAGAGTACACAAGAGATTGATAGAAATTTTTGATTCCAGCCCGCAGACTGTTGATGCCTTGATGAAGCTTGACCTGCCGGCCGGTGTTGATGTGGAAATAAAGACTTGATAGGTTGTCGGAAATGAAAGAACTGTACCGCGGCAGAAAAATGAACGACGGTTATCTGAATGTATCTGCTTATCCTTCCGCATTTATAGACACAAAAGAATAAAAACTTCAGAATCATCCTCCTTTGGAACTTTACCCTTCTTTATTTACTACAATACTGCTTTTAAGGTATATTTCAAAACTGTAATTCCTGATTACGCACATCTATCTTTATGCAAAAGTTACCCCGAAAATCAACAATCAACTGTTGTAAGTTCTTAATTGTCGAGGGGATATGGAATAGTGTTCGTAGAATGGCTTGCGCCACAAGTGGGAATGGTAATTTCCGTAGCGTCAGGACTTCAGTCCTTGACGCATGATAAAGCTGCAAGTAGTTGTGGTGTCAAGGACTGAAGTCCTGACACCACGTTAAATCTAATCGGTTTTACTTAGAAATTTCGGGGGAACTTCAGGCTACTAATACCTTGACATTAAAGGAAAAATTCGTTAAAATTATTAGCTAAAACAACGATGTCAGGTCTTATTACAACTTGGGAACTAGTATCTATGGTAACGCTTCCAGTAGTGTCAAGAGAAAACACAAAGAAAGAAAGTACAATAACCACTGCTATTAAAAACAACACCTCTCTTTTAATCCCCATAATGAAATAAGAAAATACAGGTTTTTATTACTTTCTCATTAGCTAATAACTTAATTCAAAGAATTAATCTAGTTTCGAAATTAATCAAAGGGGGGTATATAAAAATTGGTGAGATACTAATTTTTCATCTTCTTCTTTTTCTCGTTTTTTGCTTTTTATGTACCTTTTTGGATAAAATTAAGCTAATTAGTGCCAAAGCAACAACTGCAACTGTTATATAAACAACAGTCCAATCTTTTGCATATTCATTACATTGAACCCTTATCTTTAATGGAACTGATATGCCCAAAGATGTAGCAGAACCACTCCTTGCTTTTCCACTTGGTTTTTCTGAAGCTATAACATGACCCTCATAAGAAACTTCTGGATCTTCACATTTTTGTTCACATAGAATACCATCAATCATACAGTCATTGCTATAAACATTTGCT
>JACZYS010000086.1 GCA_022570975.1 Candidatus Zixiibacteriota bacterium
TTCCATGGTCAACATGACCTATTGTACCTACATTAACATGCGGTTTCGTACGATCAAATTTCTCCTTTGCCATAACAGCAACCTTTCCTTAATCCTAAATCTTCTCTTTTTCAAGCATTTTTTTGGAAACTTCCGAAGGAACCCTATTAAAGCGAGCGAACTGCATTGAGTAAGAAGCTCTTCCCTGTGAGATGTTTCTCAAATTATTAACGTATCCAAACATTTCAGAAAGCGGAACCGAAACCGAGACGATGGTTACATCCTCTCTCGGAACCATTCCATTAATTTTTCCTCTTCTTGAATTGAGGTCACCAACCACAGCACCCATATATGCCTCGGGAACAACAACCTCTACATCCATAATAGGCTCAAGCAAAACAGGCTTGGCCTTCTTGGCCGCCTCCTGAAAAGCAAGCGAACCGGCGATTTTGAAAGCCATGTCACTGGAGTCAACATCGTGGTAACTGCCGTCAATAAGCTGGCAGTGAATTCCAGTAACCGCATATCCGGCCAGGACTCCATTTTTCATCGCTTCCTTAACTCCCTTTTCAACAGCCGGAATATATTCTCTGGGAATATTACCTCCACTTATCTTATTGTCAAAGATAAATTCAGTGCCATCTTGAGTAGGGCCAACTTTCATGACCACATGAGCAAACTGCCCTCTTCCGCCGGTCTGGCGAACAAAACGTTTGTCAACCTCTATCTCTCTGGTAATAGCCTCTTTATAAGAGACTGAAGGCCTGCCGACCGATGCTTCGACTGAGAATTCTCTCATTAGACGGTCAACAAGAATTTCCAGATGAAGCTCGCCCATTCCACTAATAATAGTCTGGCCGGTTTCTTCATCAAATTTGACAATAAATGTCGGATCTTCTTCGGCTAATTTTGTCAACCCATCAGTGAGTTTGTCCTGATCGGCTTTTGTTTTTGGCTCAATTGAAACAGAGACAACCGGCTCAGGAAATGACATGCGTTCAAGTATTATCGGATGTTTAACATCGCAAAGAGTGTCTCCAGTGGTTGTCTTCCTTAAACCGATAATTGCCACAATATCCCCGGCTCTGGCAATAGTTATATCTTCTCTCTTACTTGAATGCATTCTTAGAATTCTGGCGACTCTCTGTTTTACTCCCGTCTTGGGATTAAGCAGGTAAGAGCCGGCATTGATTTCTCCGGAATAAACTCTCACATAGTAAAGTTTACCAACATATGAATCAGTCATAATTTTGAAAACCAAAGCGGAAGTATATTCAGCAAAGTCAGGCTTTCTAAAAAGTTCCTTTTCCGAATCTTTGACATCAGTTCCTTTGACCGGAGGCATTTCCGCAGGGGAGGGGAGAAAGTCAATGATTGAATCCAACAATTTTTGTATGCCTTTATTCTTGAATGAAGAGCCGCACAGGACCGGGACCATATCATTGGCAATAGTAGCTTTTCTGACGGCTGCTTTGACTTCTTTTGAGTCCAGCTTTTCTCCGCTGAGGAATTGTTCCAACAAGTGGTCATCATAATCGGCGACCGCTTCAAGGAGTTTTTCTCTGTATTCATTGGCTTTTTCAACCATGTCATCGGGCACTTCCAGATCGTCAAAAGTAGTTCCATGAGAATCTTCATGAAAGACTCTGAACTTCATGGTCAATAAATCAATAATTCCGCCAAAGAGGTCACCTTCGCCGGCAGGAATGGCAATAGCCACACATTTACCGCCAAAACTATCGTTCATGGCTTTCAATGTATAGTCAAAATCCGCACCGGTTCTGTCCATCTTGTTAACATAAGCAATTCTTGGAACACCATACTTATCAGCCTGTCTCCAGACTGTTTCTGACTGCGGTTCAACACCACCGACGGCACAGAACAAAGCTACAGCTCCATCTAAGATTCTCAAAGAACGTTCAACCTCAACGGTGAAATCAACGTGGCCGGGAGTATCAATAATATTTATTTCATGACCCTGCCATTTTGCGGTGGTAGCGGCCGAGGTAATGGTAATTCCTCTTTCTTTTTCCTGCTCCATCCAGTCCATAGTGGCGGCACCGTCATGAACTTCACCCAGGCGATGAGTTTTGCCTGTATAAAAAAGAATTCGCTCGGTAGTGGTAGTTTTTCCGGCATCAATGTGAGCCATAATTCCGATATTTCTTATTTTACTTAACATGATTTAAACACAAAAAAACTCTGTCTGAATTCAATAACGGGCTAACAACTTATCCCTTATGATAAGCTCTTAGCCGGTCATCTAATCAGCAGAGCCAATTGAACCAGCTGTTTGCTTATCAGAGTTCAGCTAAACAGACTCAAATAGTATCCTCTTTTTTAAATCCTCATTCAAAAAAATATCAAACATCGTCTGATATTCATCCAAATCTCTATTATTACCACCTGAAATGAGCAAAAGCTTTGTTGGCCTCTGCCATTTTGTGGGTATCTTCTTTTTTCTTAATAGCTCCGCCCTCATTTTTTGTGGCCGCCATTAACTCCTGAGCCAGCCTGGAAGCCATTGTCTTACCGGGTCTTGCTTTTGCGTTGGAAATAATCCAGCGGAAAGCAAGAGCCGTTCGTCTATTAGGGCGAACTTCTACCGGAACCTGATATGTTGCTCCACCAACTCTGCGGGAACGAACTTCCAATACCGGCTTTACATTGTTCAAGGCTTTATGAAACATCTCAAGACCATTATCCCCGGATAATTCTTCCAGACCATCAATGGCATTATATAGGATATTTTCTGCAACCGATCGTTTTCCACGCTTCAAAAGCGAAGAAACAAACTGAGTTACGACCCGATCCCCATATTTTGGGTCTGCCATTATCGGTCTTTTTTGAGCTCTAGTTCTACGCGACATATATCACAATTGCCTATGATTTAGGTTTCTTTGTACCATATTTTGATCTTGCACATTTTCGGTCAGCAACACCGGAAGTGTCCATAGTGCCGCGAATAATATGATATCTGACTCCCGGTAAATCTTTAATGCGACCACCGCGAATCATCACAATTGAGTGCTCCTGAAGATTATGTCCTTCGCCTGGAATATACGCGGTAACTTCCATTTTATTGGTCAATCTGACACGGGCAACTTTTCTCAGGGCAGAATTTGGTTTTTTTGGCGTAGCCGTATAAACACGTGTGCAAACGCCTCTTTTCTGTGGGCATTTGTTTAAAGCCGGAGTGTTGCTTTTTTCAACAATCTTCTTTCTACCTTTTCTAATCAGCTGACTTACAGTCGGCAAGAAATAACCTCCTATTGCGCAAAATACGCACTAAAATTTCAAACACAGATTCGCAAATTAGTTACTAATCCAAAGTCTGTCAAGAGTTTTTATCAAAAATATTAGCTACGGCAGCCTCAGGTTCAGTTGAACCGGATTCTGCCTTTTTTTCTTCAATTTCCTCTTCGGGAACGACTATTTTCATAGCCCGATATTTCTCAATTCCGGTTCCGGCCGGAATCAAATGCCCGATAATTACATTTTCTTTCAGTCCCAGAAGTTTGTCAACTTTGCCTGAAATTGCAGCTTCTGTAAGCACTTTTGTTGTTTCCTGGAATGAGGCCGCGGAGATAAAGCTTTCGGTTGAAAGTGAGGCTTTGGTTATACCCAAAAGCAGCGGTTTGGAAGTCGCCGGCTCTCCGCCTTCGGCAATTATCCTGGAGTTCTCATCGGCAAATTTAAGTTTGTCGATTTTTTCACTTTCAAGGAAATTAGTGTCACCAACAGTCTCAATCAATACTTTCTGCATCATTTGTTTAACTATAACTTCAATATGCTTATCATTGATTTTTACACCTTGAAGTCTGTAAACTTCCTGAATTTCATTTACAAGATAAGCCTGCGATTCCTGAACACCCAGAATATCTAATATATCCTGAGGGTCAATTGCACCTTCACAGAGTCGGTCACCGGCTTTGACGCGGTCACCTTCGTGGACCATGAGGTGTTTACCATGAGGAATTAGATATTCCTTAGTCTCATCCTGGTCACCTGAAACAATTATCTGCTGTTGTGCCCTGACAATCTTTCCAAATTCAACAGAACCATAGATTTCTGAAATAACAGCCGGATCGTGTGGTCTTCTGGCTTCAAAGAGCTCTGCAACTCTTGGAAGGCCACCGGTAATATCTCTCGATTTAGAGATAACACGTGGAATCTTAACCAGCACATCACCAGCTTTTACTTTATGTTTGTCACCGACCTGAATCTGGGCATCAGTTGGAATTCTGTAACTGACAATTGTCTGACCGCTCTCTTTTTCAACTATTACGGTTGGGAAAAGAGTTTTGTCTTTTGTATCAATTACAATTGTCTGCAAAAGACCGGTCTGTTCGTCAATTGCTTCTCTTACTGATATATCTTTAATGATATCTTTATACTTAACAATCCCGGCTTTTTCAGAGAGAATTGTCCTTGTATATGGATCCCATTCATAGACAATATCGCCGCGCTTGATTTTAGCACCGTCAGAAACAAAGAGGTGTGCACCATAAGGAACTTCCAACTTAACTCTTACTCTTCCTTCGGAATCTTTGATAAGAGCTTCACCGACACCATCTCGACTGACAACCATTCTTGCTCCATCAGAACGTTTAACGGTTTTAATCTCGGTAAATTCAATCACACCGGCATATTTTGATTTGAGTTGAGATTCTTCTGCAATACGCGCTGCCGTACCACCGATATGGAAAGTCCTCAGAGTAAGCTGAGTTCCCGGTTCTCCAATAGACTGCGCAGCAATAACGCCTACCGCTTCACCAATTTGGACCAATTTCATATTAGCCAGATTACGACCGTAACACTGGATACAGACGCCAAATCTTGATTCGCAGGTAAGCACGGAACGAATTCTGACGGTATCAATCCCGGCTTCTTCTATTTTGACAGCGGATTCTTCATTAATCAGGCTGCCGGACTCAAATATCAGTTCATCACCAATTGGGTCATAAAGATCATCCTGGCATACACGACCAACGATTCGGTCAGAGAGAGACTCAATAACTTCTTCTCCCTCTTTGATAGCAGAAACATCAATACCTAAAATTGTTCCGCAGTCTTCTTCTCTGATGATAATATCCTGAGCAACATCGACCAGTCTTCTGGTAAGGTATCCGGCATCGGCTGTTTTCAAAGCTGTGTCGGCCAGACCTTTTCTGGCTCCGTGAGTGGAGATAAAGTACTCCTGTACTGACAGACCTTCGCGGAAGTTTGCGGTAATTGGGTTTTCAATAATCTCACCCACGCCACCGGTAATTTTCTTCTGCGGTTTGGCCATCAGACCTCTCATGCCTGACAACTGACGAATCTGTTCCTTGGAACCGCGGGCTCCTGAATCAGCCATCATAAATACCGGATTGAATCCGTTTTTATCTTTGGCCAAATTGTTAAACATCACATCAGAGACCTGACTGGTTACACGAGTCCAGGTATCGATGACTTTATTATAACGTTCACTATTTGTAACAACGCCTCTTTCATATTGCTTTTGAATTTTGGCAATCTCTTTTTTGGCGTTGGCAATAATTTCATCCTTTTCCTTAGGAATAACCAGATCACTGATAGACACGGTTGTACCTGATCTGGTTGCATATTCAAATCCAAGAAGTTTGAGACGGTCAAGAAATTCAACCGTAATGTTCTGACCTATTTTCATATACGACTCCAAGACGATTGCCTCAAGTTTTTTGGAAGTTGCAACATCATTGAAGTATGCAATTCCCTCAGGCAGAATATCGTTGAAAATGACTCTTCCAACAGTTGTTTTAAGCATTTCGCCATTTTTGCGAACAGTAATCTCACTGTGCAATTCAATGTTGTCAGTCTCATAGGCGGTAATAGCTTCCAGTGTCGATGAAAAAATGCTGTTTTCACCTTTACCACCCTCTTTAACTTTGGTCAGGTAATAACAACCGATAACAATATCCTGTGAAGGAACTGCAATTGGTCTTCCTGATGAAGGAAGCAAAATATTATTGGAGCCAAGCATCAGCAATCTTGCTTCCAGCTGTGCCTCAAATGAAAGAGGTACATGAACAGCCATCTGGTCACCATCAAAGTCAGCATTAAAGGCCGAGCAAACAAGCGGATGAAGTCTGATTGCTTTACCTTCCACCAGCACCGGGAAAAACGCCTGAATACCAAGACGATGAAGGGTGGGAGCGCGGTTTAGCATAACCGGGTGGTCTTCAATAATCTCTTCCAATATATCCCAGACTTCCGGCCTTTCTTTTTCTACAAGTTTTTTGGCCGATTTAACCGTCTGTACATAACCCTTTTCTTCAAGTTTCATTATGATGAACGGCTTAAAAAGTTCAAGGGCCATATTTTTTGGCAGACCACACTGATATAATTTTAATTCCGGTCCGACAACAATTACCGAACGACCGGAATAATCAACTCTCTTTCCCAGAAGGTTCTGGCGAAAACGTCCTTGTTTACCTTTCAGTAAATCCGAAAGAGATTTAAGCGGTCTTTTGGAGTCGCCTCTTACCGAGTGGGTTCTTCTTCCGTTATCCATAAGAGCATCAACCGACTCCTGAAGCATTCTCTTTTCATTTCTCAGAATAACTTCCGGTGCCTGAATATCTATAAGCTTCTTCAAACGATTATTACGATTGATTACTCTCCGGTATAGGTCATTTAAGTCAGAAGTTGCAAACCTTCCACCCTCAAGCGGTACCAGCGGACGTAAATCCGGAGGAATAACCGGAATGATATTCAAAATCATCCACTCCGGACGGTTGTTGGACTGACGGAAAGATTCAACAATGCGAAGTCTCTTGAGAGTATCCTTTTTCCTCTGAACCGAGGTCTCAACTTTGACCTGGGCTCTTAAAGTAACGGCCAGTTCTTCAATATCAATAATCTTCAGTAAGTCCCTTATTGCTTCTGCGCCCATGCGGGCATCAAAAGTTTTTCCGGCTTCTTCCAGCTCAACAAATTCTTCTTCAGTTAATACCTCGCCGATATCGTGGGCGGTATTACCCGGATCTATAACAATATAGTTTTCATAATAAAGAATCTTTTCAAGCACCCGAATAGAGAGACTGAGCAGGTGGCCGATTCTTGAAGGAAGAGATTTGAAATACCAGATATGGGAAACAGGAACGGCCAGTTCAATATGTCCCATTCTTTCACGGCGCACTTTTGACTGAGTTACTTCAACTCCACAACGGTCACAGACAATTCCGCGGAAACGGATTCTTTTATATTTTCCACAGTTACATTCCCAGTCTTTTACAGGGCCAAAAATTCTTTCACAGAAAAGTCCATCACGTTCCGGCTTAAACGAGCGATAATTTATTGTTTCCGGTTTTGTAACTTCACCGAATGACCATGACAAGATGACATCGGGGGAGGCTATTTGAATTTGGATTGAGGTAAATTCGGAATGTTTCCTTCTCGGCGCTTGGTTTTTGAACAGATCAGCCATTGTTCTCTCCTTTTTTACCTAAAATCCGTTTATCTATCAAATATTCTATTCTATATTTCATATTACTCCTCAATCAGCTTTACATCTAACCCCAGTGCCTGGAGTTCTTTGATGAGCACATTAAAAGCTTCCGGATATCCCGGTTCTGGCGGGTTTTCCCCTTTCACAATCGCTTCATATACCTGGCTTCTACCGACAACGTCATCTGACTTAACCGTGAGCATTTCCTGCAGGGTGTAGGCGGCACCATAAGCCTCCAGCGCCCAGACTTCCATTTCACCAAATCTTTGTCCGCCAAATTGTGCTTTACCTCCCAGCGGCTGCTGAGTAACAAGCGAGTATGGGCCGATTGAGCGAGCGTGAATCTTGTCATCGACAAGGTGAGACAGCTTAAGCATGTATATATATCCAACAGTTATTCGATTATCAAATTCTCTTCCCGTCATGCCGTCAATCAACTTTATCTTTCCGTCTTCCGGAAGACCCGCCTCTTTAAGTTTGGCGTAAATTTCATCTACTGTAGCGCCTTCAAATACGGGAGTTGCCATGTGCTGGCCAAGTTTCTCTGCTGCCCATCCGAGATGAGTTTCTAAGACCTGTCCAATGTTCATACGGGATGGCACACCAAGCGGATTTAGGATAATATCAACCGGAGTTCCGTCTTCCATGAACGGTAAATCTTCAACCGGGACCAGCTTGGAGACAACACCTTTGTTTCCATGGCGACCGGCCATTTTATCACCAACAGAAATCTTCCTTCTGATTGCGACAGTAACCTTCACCAGCTGTTTAACACCCGGAGAGAGTTCAGCACCTCTGATAACCTTGTCAATTTCTATCTCCATTGACTGGGTTTTTTCTTTCAACATTGCGCCTGATTCGTCAACAATATTTCTGACATACTTGTTGACGGTATCATCATTACAGAAACCATCGGGAGCAATAGCACCTTCAACATCAAAGCTTTCAAAAAAGTCAGCTTTGTACTTGTGCCCGGCTCTGATAATTACAGAATTGTCAATTACCGAGCGGACCGTCTGCGAGGACTTGCCATTCAAAAGCTCACCAATGGTATTATTGCGGAGATTTTTGATGTCCATAATCTTTTTGTTAAAGACTCTCTTTATCTCAGAAATCTGAAGTTTTTCGGTTTTCTTGGATTCTTCTGATCGGTCTTTACGAGTGAAGACATGGGTTCTAATGACCACGCCTTTCATTCCAGGAGGTGCTTTCAGGGAGGCATCACGGACATCGCCGGCCTTTTCACCAAAGATGGCACGGAGGAGTCTTTCTTCCGGGGAAAGTTCAGTTTCACCCTTTGGTGTAACTTTACCTACCAGAATATCACCGGCTTCAACTTCGGCACCAACCCTTACAATTCCGTTTTCATCCAGATTTAGCAGAGCTTCCTCTGAGACGTTGGGTATTTCCCGGGTAATTTCTTCGGCCCCTCTTTTAGTATCTCTTACTTGCAGTTCATATTCTTCGATATGAATGGAAGTATAAATGTCATCTTTAAGCAATTGTTCAGAGAGGATAATTGCGTCTTCAAAGTTGTAACCCCTCCATGGCATGAAGGCGACCAAGACGTTGCGTCCCAGGGCAAGCTCTCCTCTGTCAACAGCGGGGCCATCGGCTATTACATCACCTTTTTTGACCGTTGCGCCTACTTTAACTACAGGAGTATAGTTCATACAGGTATCCTGATTGGAACGCTCATACTTGGTAAGGATATACTCTTCATCTTCAACATAGCCAAGAGATCCGATGGATTTCCTGATATTCGGACGAACGACAATTTTTCCACTATCAACATAAACAACTGTTCCTTCTCTCTGACAGAGAACAACAGCACCTGAGTCGGCGGCCGCTTTTCTCTCCATGCCGGTACCTACAAAAGGTGTTTGAGTTTTTAGCAATGGAAGTGCCTGACGTTGCATGTTGGAACCCATCAAAGCACGGTTGGCATCATCATGTTCCAGGAATGGAATCAGTGAGGCGGCAACCGAGACCAGCTGTCGGGGAGAAATATCTACATATTGTACTTCATCTGCTTTTAAAATAGGATAGTCTGACCTTCTTCTGGCCATAATATTTTCAT
>JACZYS010000087.1 GCA_022570975.1 Candidatus Zixiibacteriota bacterium
ATTGGAAATACAACAGTTCAGGGCTTTTACTTTCGCACTCTCACCATTTGTCACTTGCATATCTTCCCTATCTCTCTGTGATTCATAAGCTTACTTCGATAATACAGTAATTTACTCTGTGAGTCTGTTCATTTTCTATACAGAAGGCCTAAAGTATTCTCAGAGAAATTCCGACTTATGTCTATAAGTAAGAAACCGAAAACTAACAACCTAACAAATGCCCAGAGCAAAATTAAGCCGGACATTTCAAGGAGGATTCGATGAAGAAAACATTACTAACCTTAGGAATCGTATTGGTATTTGCCTTTGGTGCAAATGCTGGAGTTCCTAGCCCATTTAGCTTCTACGCTGGTGGTGCTGTAAGTCTGCCAAGCTCTGATTTTGGTACTTCCTACAAAACAGGATGGCACGGAATGGCCGCAGGCGGTTACAAGATTGCCCCTAAATTCCAGCTGATTGGAAAGATTGAAATGCACAATTTCTCTTCAGACTTAAGTGCATTGTCACTCGATGGTGGAGACACCAAGTTTACCATGTTTGGTGCCGATGCCAGATATTCTTTAGGTCTCCCAGCCGCTCCTATTGCCCCATTCGTTTTTGGTGGTTTTGGAATGGCTCACATCACCATAAGTGAATTCTCAAGTTCAACCTTGTCAACTGCCGTGTTAGACTTGATCAACACCGATCTTCCGGCATCTGCTAACAAAATGTATTGGAATATTGGTACTGGTTTTGAAATTAAATCAGGTCCGGCCTGGAGCTTCTTTGTACAGGGTCGTTATGTAAATGTTTCTGCCGAAGGTGGTGATTCATTTGCCTTTATCCCGGTTACAATCGGAGTAAAATTCTTTTAAACTAAAGAAGAATTAAATGATAATTAAACCGGAGAGTCTTGTGCTCTTCGGTTTTTTTTATTCCTGTAAATCTAATTCGATAATTGGTGAGTCAGTATCAACCTGGTCACCCTCGACAAAATTGACCGCAATTACTTTTCCGCTACCTAACGAAACCACCTGATTTTCCATTTTCATCGCTTCAACAATTGCCACCGGCTGATTTTCTTTAACCTCATCCCCAACTTCAACCATCAGCTTGACAATTTTGCCCGGCATATGGGCATAAATATTATCTTTTTCAGCCATGTGAATATTTGAAGATGAAGACTGAAACTGCTCTGCTTCTTTAACTTCAAAAAGGTGTGAATCAATTTCAACATAATATACGCCCCGGTCATATGCCACCGTGCCGGAAAGTGATTTGCCGTTTATGAGAAGTTCAAAGTTGTTTTTGTCAATTGGAATAATTTCAAGACAAGAATCCCCGGTAGCAGCTTCATACCCCTTTTCCTTTTTTGAAACCGAAGGGTTAAACTTTTCCGCGAAAATGATAAACTCAAAATTACTCACTGATATACTTTCCAATTTCCCAGCTGCCTATTGTCTGCCAGGGACTTGTTTTTTTATTTTTTGAGCTCAAAAGAGCATCTTTTTGTGATTGCACAAACACAGCCGCAAGAGTTGCTGCCATTTCTACCGTTAACACATCATTTGCCTTTGAACTGTTTATATTTTTTTCAATAAAATTAGTGAATGTTTGGCCTTTACTGAATTGTGGATGGCGCAAAATTTCAATCATCAGGCTTTTGCAATTTTTGACTCCCAAGATTTTGTAACTTTCCAAAGCCCCAATCATTTTTTTTATGGCAGCCTGCCTGTCTTTGCCATGCACAATCAACTTGGACATTATCGGATCATAGTTAACAGAAATCTCTGAATTAAGATTAATTCCGGAATCAACTCTGATTCCCTCTCCCTGAGGTTCGTGGTAGTAAACAATTCTTCCGGTTGAGGGCATAAAATTATTCTCTCCGTCTTCGGCGTATATGCGACACTCAATTGCATGACCGCTCTGTTTGGCATTTACAATTTCAGGCGAGAGTTTTTCTCCGGCAGCAATTTTAATCTGCTCGGCAACTAAGTCAGTGGAGGTGACCATCTCTGTAACCGGATGCTCCACCTGAATCCGTGTATTCATCTCCAGAAAATAATAGTTCTTGTTTTCATCGAGCAGAAACTCCACCGTGCCGGCATTCGGATAATTTGCTGTCCGGGCAACTTTGACGGCATCGTCACCCATCTTTCCCCTGAGCTTGTCATCGAGAGCAAGCGAGGGTGTCTCTTCGATAATTTTCTGATGTCTCCTTTGAATAGAGCACTCCCTTTCAAAAAGATGGACAAAGTTACCGTATGAGTCAGCCATTATCTGAATTTCTACATGTCTTGGGCTAACCAGATACTTTTCCAGATACAAAGTGCCGTCACCAAAAGCATTTTCCGCCTCTCTTTTGGCAGCTTCCACGGCCACCATAAGCTCACTCTTTTTTTCAACTACTCTCATACCTTTTCCGCCTCCGCCTGCCGCTGCTTTTATCAAAACCGGATAGCCAACATGATCGGCAACTTCTTCAAATTCTTCCAGACTTTCACCGGATCCGGTCATTCCCGGAATAAGCCGCAAACCGGCTTCCCCCATTTTAATTCTGGATTCAACCTTGTTTCCCAAAAGCCTTATAGCTTCAGACGACGGCCCTATAAAAACAATCCCCTCTTTTTCGCATCGCTCGGCGAAGAGTGAATTTTCAGCGAGGAATCCATAACCGGGATGGATTGCTTCGGCCTTAGTTTTTCTGGCAGCATCAATAATTTTATCAATGTTTAAGTAAGACGCAAGCGGTGACGCACCCCCGATACAAACGGCTTCATCTGCCATTTGAACATGGCAGCTATTCTTGTCGACCTCAGAATAAACCACTACGGTAGCAATACCAAGCGACTTGCAGGCTTTAATAACTCTGACAGCAATCTCTGAGCGATTGGCAATCAGTATCTTATTAAAATAATGTTTCATTGGTAGGATTAACGAATCAACTAATCTTTGACCCAGGATGGTTTTCTCTTGTTCAAGAAGGCATCCATCCCTTCCTGCGCTTCGTCTGACATTCTTAACCTGGCAATAATTTCTGCGGTATGAGGCTTAAACTGTTCGGGTGACATAGATGGAACTTCTCCGACCATTTTCTTGGCAACAGCCACTGCTTCCGGCCCTGAAGAAAGGATAGACTCTGCCAGAGCGTCCACCGCTTCATTTAGTCTGTCATCCTCGACAACTTTGTTAATCAAGCCAACTTCAAGAGCTCTTTGGGCGTTCATTCTTTCTCCGGTAATGAACAACTCTCTTGCTTTTCCTTCGCCAATTTTCTTAATCACATAAGGGGAGATGCAAGCCGGAACAACGCCAATCTTGACTTCCGAAAATGAAAATATTGCCGTGCTCGCCGCATAAGCTATATCACAGAGAGCAACAAAACCAACTCCTCCCCCAATAGCGGCTCCGTTAATTTTACCAATAAGCGGAACTCGCAGGCAATAAATCTTATGAAACAGTTCAGCCAATTCATTTGCCTCTTTCAAATTCTCTTCATACCCCTTTTTTAAAACCGCTCTCATCCAGTTTAAGTCGGCACCGGCACAAAATGATTTTCCCTGGCCGGTTATTATTACCACCCGACAGTTTGAATCAGCCGTGAGAACATCAATAACATCGGTCATTTCTGCAATCAACGTTTCATCAAAAGCATTATGAATCTCCGGACGGGCGAAGAGAATTGTGGCTGTCTCATTATTTTTTTCAAATTTTAAAGTAGAGTATGACATATAGATTTACATCCTGAAAACGCCGAATTTTTGATCGGGGATATGGGCATTTAATGACATGGAAATGGCCAGACCCAAAGCCTCTCTGGTGTCGGTCATGCCAATCATTCCGTCATCCCAGAGTCTGGCACCGGAGAAATACGGTGTTGACTCGGCTTCATATTTTTCGATTATCGGCATTCTGATTGCATCAATCTCTTTCTTGGAAAGTTTCTTCCCTTCACTCTCTAACTGCTTTACTTTTACCGCTGCCAGAACATCAGCTGCCTGCTCTCCACCCATAACGCAGATTTTTGAGTTGGGCCACATCCACATCAGTCTTGGGAAATATCCTCTTCCACACATGGCATAATTTCCGGCTCCGTAAGAGCCGCCAATTACCAGTGTAAATTTTGGCACATTGGCATTAGCCACAGCGTGAACCATCTTGGCCCCATCGCGGGCAATTCCACCGGCTTCATATTTACTGCCGACAATAAAGCCGGAAATGTTCTGCAAAAAGATAAGCGGAATTTTTCGCTCCGAGCAAAGCTCAACAAAATGGGCACCTTTTTGTGATGACTCTCCAAAGAGGACGCCGTTGTTCCCGATAATGCCTACCGGGTAGCCCATAATCCGGGAAAAACCGGTGACCAGAGTTGTTCCGTATAATTCCTTAAATTCATGAAAGTAAGATCCATCAACTATACGAGCAATAACTTCTCTGACATCAAACGGCTTTTTCAAGTCGTTTGAAACAACGCCATAAAGTTCATCTGCATCATAATACGGATCTTCCGGCACGGAGAGTTCTATATCAAATTTTGAGGGACGGTTTAAATTTTCAACTATATTCCTGCAAATGGTAAGAGCGTGATCATCATCCTGCGCATAGTGATCGGCTACCCCTGAAGTCCGACAGTGAACATCGGCGCCGCCCAATTCTTCGGCACTGACTTCTTCTCCGGTGGCAGCCTTAACTAAAGGAGGTCCGCCAATGAAAATAGTCCCTTGTTTTCTGACTATCACCGTTTCATCTGACATCGCCGGTAGATATGCACCTCCGGCCGTGCAGGAACCCATGACAACAGAGATTTGGGGAATGTTCATCGATGACATTTGCGCCTGATTGTAAAATATCCGTCCAAAATGGTCTTTATCGGGAAAAGTCCCGGCCTGTAGCGGCAAAAAGATACCGCCGGAATCTACAAGTGAAATACAGGGCAACTTATTGGTCTGGGCAATCTTCTGTGCTCTGGCGTGCTTTAAAATTGTCATCGGGTAATAAGTTCCCCCTTTGACGGTTGCATCATTGGCAATAACCATCACCTCTTTACCATGAATTGTTCCGATTCCGGTAATAATTCCTGCCGAGGGAGCATCGTTATCATACATATCATAGGCGGCCAGAGCACCGAGTTCCAGAAAAGGAGTGTTTTTATCAAGAAGTTTGGCTATTCTTTTTCTTGGGAGAAGTTTTCCCCGGTCAGTATGACGCTTTCTTGCTTTTTCACTGCCGCCCTCTTTGATTCTGTTGAGATTCTCTTTAAATTTCTGGTGGAGTTCTTTATTCTTCTGATAATTTTCTTTGTAGATATCAGATGACTTATCAATTTTTGTTTCTATTCTATACATTACATTCAGTTCTTCTTTTTGGACAAAGTGTTTAGCAGTTTAACCGGAATAGAAACTTTCATTTGCAGCAGAGCCTGTGCCAATGTTTTCCCCTGTGGGTCAATCATCAATGAAAGGGTTCCGCCGCCGCCGAGTGTTTCTTCCAACAAAAAATTTAGGGCGTGCAGATTATCAAGTTCGTATCTGACAATTTTCCCTTTAACTATTCCCTTAAAAAACTCCTTCACAGTTGAGATTGTCATATTTTTTAAGATCCATGAATAAATAAAATCATTTCTGGCCAGAAGACCAATATTGCATGTGTCCCCTTTGTCTCCGGAGCGGGCATAGCAAATTTCACTCAGGAGAATTTCTTTTTTCTTACCGGTAAACTCTACTGCTGTTTTACGACTTTTTTTAGATATCTTTTTTGAGGCAGAATTATTTGAAGATTCCGGCAGCTTGAAATCTATCTTAAATTTTGATTCTTTTCCGTTGGTATCAAAAGTGATTACTCTTGATGAGATTTTATCTTTTTTCATCAAGGCCGGCCAGTAGGCAACCACCTGTGACGGACGGGGTCTGCCACCGGAAGTAACCGCCATGCCTGAGGGACCGGAAAGGATTAATGCCGGAAGTGTTTTTCCGAACTGATTAACTCTCTCTTTGTTTTTATCCCTGACTCCAAAGGTGAGAAAGATTTCGTTTGGCTGACAACTGTTCAACTGCGAGGGCCAGATTGAACCGGTGCCGACCATCGCCGTCGAAGTTGCTTCATACTTGTAATTAAGTTTCTTCCAAATTAAATCTGCAATTTTTTTGGATTTCTTTATGACATTCGGACCTGAAACCAACAGCGAACCGCTTGCTTTATAGCCCTCGTTATAAGACATGGAGATCTTGAACATATCAGTGGCTGGTTTTCCTTTTATCCCGGAAATTCTGACTCTGTTTTTTCCTTGCACGGCAAGCTGTACAGTGTCAAAGCAAGCGATTCCATCGGGAGTAATGTAGTTTGAAGGGTCACCCATCTCATAAACAAGCTGCTCTTTAACACTCTTTTCAGAAACAAGACCGCCTGTTTTGCTATGCTTGGTAACAGTAAATTCGCCTGACGGCTCCATCTCAATTATCGGATAACCGATATTATGGAAAGATGGCACCTCTTCCCAATCGGTGATATTCCCGCCGCTTGACTGCGCCCCGCATTCAATAATATGTCCGGCAATAATACCGGAGGCAATCTTGTCCCAATCATTTTCTGACCAGCCAAATTCATGAATCATTGGTGCCAGAGTTATGCCCGTGTCAGTTACTCTTCCGGTAACTATTATCTGACATCCTTCTTTGAGTGCTTTCACCACCGGTTCTGCTCCCAGATATACGTTGGCCGAAGTAACTCTGGAGCGAACTCCTTTAAAACTTGCCCCCGTTTCCATATTTTGAAATTTTTCGCCCCTTGCAGTCAGACTATCGAGATCACTCAGAATATCATCACCGTTAACAACCCCTACTTTGATGGATAGCCTTTTTCCTCTGGCTAATTCCACAATTTTTTTGGCTAACCCAATCGGGTTAATCCCTCCGGCGTTAGAAATTACGACAACTTTCTTTTTTACAATCATCTCCAGGCAATCTTCCATCTGGGTCAAGAAATCTGTTGCGTACCCGAGCTGAGGATTCTTTTGTTTTTGACGTTGAAGAATTGACATGGTGATTTCTGCCAGAAAGTCCATCGTAATATAGTCCAGCTTACCGCCGGTCAACTGCCGTTTTATAGCCGTAAGGTCATCTCCCCAGTATCCTCCGGCATTTCCAATTCTTATTTTCTTCTTCAATTTTCCTCTTGTAAGCTATTGCCAATAAACAAGTAACATATTCAACCCAAAACAGCCCGAATATAACCAAATCAAATGCAATTGTAAAGGATTCTGTACCAAACTCATTTCAGCTGTTTCTGTTCTACGAAAGAATTTAACCGATATTTATGAATATGTTTAAGATTCTGACCATACTATTATTTATCTGCTCTATTTTTTTCTCTTCTGTTTTTGGCTCATCTGATGAAAGTGGAAACAATTTTGAAAAAAACCAGATTTTTGCAACCCCTTCACTGACTGACAGCAATGTTGCCTTTTATGAAGGAATTGAATTGAGCTATATTTTCAGGGCACCCGGTGACTTGATTCTTTTAATTGATGAGCCCATACGAAACGGATATTCACTGGCCTTTGTTGAAAATAACTTGACTTATGATTTATCTGAAATCAGGATAGATATAACCATTATTGATGTCAAGAACAGTTTCAAAGATTTCAATCTTTCAAAATTTATTTCTGCTGAACTCAAAGAAATTAAAATGCATTTTGGAGAGCTTTCAGAGATTAGTTTTGTGGACTCAGTCTTAAGTAGATCAATGGAAAAAATCCCGACTTTTTTTATTAATAACCCAGGTTTGTTTATTCCCAATGTAATGATTGCATATTTTTCCGATGACCAGGAATTGATTATTTTTGAACTGAGCATAAAAGAAGGCTACCCAAGGTTTGAAGCTGAAAAAATATTTATTCAATTGCTGCAGGAATTTAAATCTCTTAAGAAAAAAGAGAAAGACAAACTTGCAGAGAAGAAATAGTGCCGATGCTCAGAAATTTTTTTATTGCATATTCTTCCCAAAATATTATATTTCAGCAGTAAAATTTCTACCCGGAGTCAGATTTAAATGAGAAGTCTCAGCAATATATTTTTGATATTATTGTTATTGGTTCTTCCTGGCAGCTCTGTTTTTTCACAAGCAGACCTCCTTCCCGATATCACCATCCTCCCAGAGTACTTATACGGATGGGGATTTGACTCTACCTTCATAATCTCAGGAACTATGTTCATCAGACTCTCGGCTGCAACTCCCAATATTGGCTCAGGTCGTCTCTATCTTAGAGGTGAACCGGGTACTTTACCAACCGATGTTTACCAGAGAATATTCAGGACTGATGGCACCTATTGGGAAAGACTTGCCGGTACTTTTGATTTTCATTCCACCCATGAGCATATTCATTTTGAAGACTGGGCAGTCTATAATCTTAGAGAAGTCCTGCCAGACGATGAGGTGGGGCCGATAGCGGTAGCGGGGAAAAAAGTTTCCTTTTGCATTGTTGACTTGGAGCTTTATGACTCTTCCCTGCCCAATTTCCAGGGGAGCCTCTTTGCTGGATGCGCCCCCCTTTTACAGGGATTATCTGTCGGTTATATGGATATTTACGACAAAACTCTTGTCGACCAGTGGATTGAAATCGAGAATATTCCGGCTGGCACTTATTTTTTGGAAGCACTGGTGGACCCGGAAAATAATATTTTAGAATCCAATATAGATAATAATTCGGCCAGAATCAAATTAGACCTCTGTCACAATGAGCAATACACATTTCCGAACGCTGATACCCTTTTCTTTTTGAAATCAAATGTTGACACCTTTTCAGTAGAAAAAATTGATATTTCAATTACGAATTCGCTGCTGCTCAGGGAAATTACAATCCCAATAGAATGGTCAGGAAACTTAAATTTTGTCTTTGACTCAGTTTCAACTGCCGGTCACCGAACAGAATATTTTGAGGATCTTGATATTGTAGCCAAAGATTTGAGGATTAACAAGATTGCCGTATGGATGCGGTCTTCCGGAGATTTGAGCCTGCCGGACTTGTCCCCCGGGAGTGGAACAGTTCTTAGCCTGTTTTTCTCAGTAGAAAGTGGCAAAAAAGGTGACTCGGCAATATTTGAAATAGTTCCTTTCAACAACAAATTTATGGAATTTGGCCGAGCCTGTTATGGCTATGAACCGGAAATTGCTGCCGCAGTAATGAGAATTCCCTGCTGTTCCGGTATAAGAGGTAATATTAATAATGATATTTCCGGAGAAACAAATATTGCTGATTTAACTTTTTTCGTCAATTATTTTTTCAGGAACGGAGCTTTTCCCGGTTGTGAAGAAGCCGCCGATTTGGATGCAAGTGGTGAAATAAATATTTCCGATTTGCTTGAAGCTGTAGGATTCATAATTAAACATTCGATGGAATACGATTTTGAAAAAGTTAAAGCCAAAGCAATAGAACATCATCAAGACCCTTTAATTTGGATAAGACTTCTATCCTGTGGGCATAAATTTTTAAAATGTCCTTAATACCAA
>JACZYS010000088.1 GCA_022570975.1 Candidatus Zixiibacteriota bacterium
GATAAGCTAATTTTAATTGCAACTCCAAACAATGGAATTACTGGAACCGCAGCCAGATTCTGTAATATTGTTGGGGCGGAATTAGAATGCGCTGACATGAGAACTGATAGTTTATTTATGAACAAATTAAGCAGGCAGAAATTCTCTATTCCTGTAGTTAACATTTATGGCACAGGATGTCAGATGGATAAAGAATTGGGAGACGGAGTAGTCTTGGAAAAAAATGCAAGGCTTTCAGAAGCAGAAAATTTTGTTGTTGAAGGGAAATGTGAAAGCAGATTAAGTCCGCTTCACACTCAGCTGGTCAACATTGAAAAATTTCCAGAAGTTTATGAACTACGGTATCAATTTTGTTTTTATCCCAATTAAGCAGTTCAGGAACAACGGCAATATTTTCATAGACTGTCATGTGAGGGAACAACCCAATTTCCTGAATGACATAGCCAATTTGCCGCCTCAAAACGACCGGATCCTGTTCTAATATATCTTTGCCGTTGACGAATATTTCTCCGCTTGATAATTCAAGCAGCCTGTTTATCAATTTTAAGGTAGTAGATTTTCCGCTTCCCGATTCTCCCAGTAGAATTAAAAATTCTCCTTCCGGAATCTCAAGTGACAGATTGTTGACTGCAACTGTTTGATTGCTGTCAAAAGATTTGGAAACAGACTTAAGAGATATCATAAGATATGAAAATAGAACAATAAGATTATATGTCAACCGGCTGAGAGATCAACAAGACATAAGCTATTCTATTTGACGACTGGCCATTACACTGCTATTATATTTGAACTGTCTCTTTAAAGAGAATTCAGGTAATTTTGAACCGACTCACTTTCTCGTTCTCTCAAAGAGATACAATCTGCAACCTGATCGCCAATTTTCTCAAGCCTCTCCATTGTTCCTGATACAATTCTAGATGAATCGGTGAAAAATTCAGTTGCAATTTTTAGTCTTTCTGCTGAGCAGCCATTGGCTACTCTGGTTAGCCTGGAGACATAGAAGGGCGGAATTCTTTCAAGGAATTTAACATAATCTTCCATTATCCAATCCAGCATCATCTGATCGTTTTTGGGAGTGCTTTCAAATGCAAATGGAATGACAAAAATTTCCTGCGGCTTTAAAGGCCCTTCAAAGACGTATTTTTTTGCTTTTTCAATAATTGCTTTATCACGAAACATCCCTAAGGAGTACAAATATATTGATCTCATTCTTGGAATTTTCGCATTTTCAAATTTGGACTTATATTTTTCAAAAAGCAGATCATCTCCATCCAGTGCAGAAATATTCATAATGATTGAAACCATAGACGGATCAATAGGTGTTGGGTCTTGCTCAAATCTTATTGCCAAACCTTTTGCATACTCAATCAATTCAACATCTTTTCCTTCATCGGCTAAAAGACTAATCATTCTGGGACGAAATGAAGTTACAACAGCATCTTCAGTGTCTGATTTTTCAAGACCAAATCTTTTTAGGGCTGGCTTAAGACATAAATTTATGTATGAGGCAAAACTGGCTTCGTTATTTTCAACAACAAATGTGTGGTGAATTTTGGAAATCCCCGAAATAACCGCAGAGACTACCTGGGGCTCAGGGTCTGAACCAAAAGAGGCAAGCACTTTCATAAATGTTTCTCCGCTTACTGCTCCGGCATCAAAGAGTGCCGTTAGATTTTTCAAGAAAGCAACCCGTTCATGAATCATCAAAAGTTTTGGTGCTGTTGAGGCAATTGTAAGCAGCATCTCTTTCGGAATATTCCATCGATAATATCCAAAAGCCCCGTTGTCAGGGTAAACCCAGGCAAGTTTTCCCTCGGAGGGTAATGAAACCTCCATTGATGCATCTTTAAGCATAACAGTTTTGTTATAGCTGTTTATGCCGTCTGAATATTTGAGTTGCACAGGAACGGTCCAGATATATTCTTCCGGTGCTGTCACGCCGTAGTTGGTGAATCTTTTTTGACTCAGCTTCACCCTGCCGTCACCCAGCATATCCAGATTGATTATTGGGAGACCGGCACGGTCCAAAAATAGGGCCATTGTCTCTTCCATTTTTTCACCGCTTGAAACTGTTAAGGCGTTAAAGAATTTTGCAGCATCGGCTGTTTTCCATTCATTTTCTTTAATGTAGGAGATCACCCCCGCTCTGAATTTTTCTTCTCCCATCCAGTTTTCAAACATGGAAATCAAAGCCTGCCCTTTGTTATATGCGAGAGCATTAAAGGAGTCCTCCAGATTATCTGTGGGAAGAATTTCTTTTCTTGCCGGTTTGGTAGAAGGGCGAGAGTCAACAACCATAGCTCTGTTATTGGAGGATACAACTGAAACATCTGTTTTGTATTCCGGATAAACCTCATGAGTGATTTTATCCCCCATCCAGGAGGCAAACGACTCGTTCAGCCAGATATCATCCCACCAGGCCAGAGTAACCAAATCTCCAAACCACATATGAGCCAGTTCGTGGGACGTTGTTGCCGCCAAACTTCTCTCTTGAGAGACAGAAACGGAGTTTGGGTCAATTAATAGAATAGTTTCTCTGTAGGTTATTGCTCCGGGGTTTTCCATGGCTCCGGCCCAGTACTCCGGAACGGCAAGGAGGTCTAATTTTTTGTATGGATAAGGCTGGCCAAAATATTCCTCCATCGCTTTCAGAAGCGGCGGAGTAACTTCTGCCGCATGACCGGCAAGGTGAGACTTACCTTTTACAGTCACCACTCTGCCGGGAACAGACATCCCCAAAATTTCTGTATACTCAAATTCACCACAGGCAATGGCCAAAAGATAAGACGGGAGAGGCGGGGTTTTCATAAAAGTCACTTTTTTCCAACCATCTGAAATTTCTTCGGATTCTATGGGAGTATTCCCTACGGCGGTCATATTATCCGGAATTGTAATCGTTATCTGATAGGGAAATTTAAACTCCGGCTCATCCCAGCATGGAAAAGACTCGCGGGCGTCGTCTGGCTCAAACTGAGAGAAGGCATAACTAAGGCTGTCAACCTTAAGCCTGTAAAGTGCGTTGGCTCTGGTTGAAAAGTCATTTGAGAAATCAATATTGAGTTCATATTCACCTTCCTCAAAATTATTATCTGAAATTAATTTGATAAGACCGACAACCGATGAATCTACTGAGAAACTTTGTTTCTTATTTTTATAGAATAAATCAATTGTTTCAATATTCAAATTTTCGGCGTGAAACATTATCCTCTCTGTTTTTTCACTCACTTTCAGCAATATTTCAACCGTACCCGAGTAATCTGCTTCTTCCGGATTCATTTTTAACGATATCGACTGAGAAATTGGTCTGATTTCGGTAGGAAGCCTTACCATACCTGAAGAATGAGTTACACATGCAAAAAGAAAAACCAGGATTATATCTGTTAGAAAAATTCTACAAGTTGATGCTGACATTTTATTTTATGTCCTTTCGGGTCTTAATTCTAAATTATTGAAAGCTGTCAATCTTCTACTTGTGCCAGAAAAGAGATTTGCTTATTTGTCCTATTATAAATAAGTCCGGGTAGAAAAACAATTGTTTCACTATTTTTTCTCACTCTGAAAGAGGAACCAAACAGAGATGATGAATGACCAAAATCAGCCTCATGAGTACCCAATTGACGGCACACTTGACTTGCATCAGTTCTCTGATAAAGATACAAAAGATGTTGTTCTGGAATATATAAGGGAATGTTTGAAAAGAGAGATTTTTTCTCTCAGGATTGTTCATGGTAAAGGAATAGGGGTCAAAAGAAGAATTGTCCATTCTATTTTAGAAAAACATCTATCGGTTAAGGCCTTTCGACACGAACAGGGCAGGGGAGGAAGCTGGGGGGCGACTGTTGTAGATTTGAAAAGAGAATAAAAAGCAAAACAAACCCCACCCTAAAGCGGGATTTGTTTTAGGTGAGCCCAATGATTAAAGAGGGCTACGAAAACTGACCAACGGGAATCATATAATACTGGTGCGCGCAGTTATTGGCTCCCAGCCAGCTGACGTTAGGCTTTTATGTTCAAAGTCATATATACCACAGGCAGAAAAATCTTTTCCGGCTCTGTGTTCAAAAAAGACGCAAGATTAACATATGCTATTAAGCTTCAAGATGTTTGTTAATGAGGGAAATATTTTTAGCAATAATCAAATAATACCCTTTTCCGAAGAATGCCTTACAATATCGTCTTTTTTTAATACCTAATCTTCAGTCATAACTTAATTTCCTGAAGCCTTGCTGTCAAGCGAAAAGTGCAGTTGTAACAATAAAAATCAATAGACGCTTGTTTATAAGCGCAGAAGTTGTTACCTCTCTTTTAATTGTTTTATCTTTAAGATCAACTCTCTTGCTTCTCTTTTTGATAAACCGTTGTCCACCAACGCCTCCAGCTCAAGTTCCTTTGATGTGAGCTGCTCTTTTAAAATGTCCAGCTCCACACCTGAAAATCCAACAGAGTTAATTTTGTAATCAACGAAGGCTTCGTATGCTACCGGACAGACTTTTTTTACCATTTCAGCCATAACAATTGCATATTCTCTTATCTCTTTTTGGGCGTGGGGATCCATCCTCAGGCTGAGGAAGTGAAACAGGTTATGAAGGTCTATTTTCCAATACCATTCAGTATATAGTGAAAGAGGCAGATTAATTCTGGCCAGCTCTCTGGCCAACCCCATATCCACATACTCCATATATTTGTTATAAGCATCTTTCTGGGAGCTACTCAGATAATCAATCATCTCTTTTTTGACATTATCGGGAACTACTTTTTTGGACCGTCCCTGTTTGTTGACCGTTGACTGGTACTGAACATTTTCAGCTTCGGGAAGATAAAACTCCTCTTTCATAATAGAATACCTGCCGGAATATTCATTTACGTTGGCTGAGCGGTGTCTTATCCACTGGCGGGCTACAAAAATCGGCAACTTGACATGAAATTTAAATTCAACCATTTCAAAGGGAGTGGTGTGCCGGTGCCTCAAAAGATACCTTATCAGGCCCCGGTCTTCAGATACTTTTTTTGTGCCTTCGCCGTAGCTGACTCTTGCGGCCTGCACAATTGAAGAATCAGACCCCATATAATCCACCAATCTGATAAAACCGATATCTAGAACCCGAAATTCTTTGTCCAAAATTGCGTCAGCTTCTTTGATTTTAGCATGTGCCATAAATTGCCTAAATCTCCTATTGTATTGGACTGCCAATATAAACAGTCATTTTATTGCTTTCAATCTCTTTTTGTGAATTTGAAATATTTATTTTCAATCAACTGATTTATTGCGTTGCCGAGCAAATTTTGCTATAATTTTAGTCAGATTTGATAAACCTCATATTTAGTTCAGGAGTAAAAAATGTCGCCACAGGAAGCTTATAGTCAGTTACTTGATAAATTCAAAGAAATCAGCATTATTTCATCGTGCGGTGCCGTGCTGGGCTGGGACGAAAGAACATATATGCCCAGAGGCGGAGCCAAATTCCGCGCCGAGCAGCTTGGTTATCTGGCTGGCCTAATGCATAGCAAAGTGACCGATTCCCTGATTGGCAGCCTTATAGATCAGGTTCAGCAGTCTGATATGCTAAAAGACAGCAACTCAATTGAATCTGCCAATGTCCGTGAAATTAAATACTATTATGACAAACAGACCAAACTCCCTCAAAAACTGGTCGAAGATTTGACAAGAGAGACTTCTTTAGCCCAGGGAGTCTGGGAAGTTGCCCGGAGCAAAAATGACTTTGGCAGTTTTTTGCCCAGCCTTGAAAAAGTAATTGATCTGACAATCCAAAAAGCAGAAGCTCTGGGCTACGAAGGTGAACCATATAACGCTTTGCTGGATGAATATGAACCGGGAACAACCGTGGCCGAGGTTGAGAAAGTATTTGAAGAGCTTCGCATTGACTTAGTTGAGCTTCTCAAAAAAATAAAGAACGCTCCCAATCAACCGGATGAATCTATTATTGAAAGAGCTTACGATGTAGAGCTTCAGAGAATATTTGGAGAATCTGTGGCCGCTGCAATTGGTTACGATTTTAAATATGGCCGGTTGGATGTCACCACCCACCCATTCTGTACCGGAATTGGTCCCGGTGACACCAGAATCACAACTCGCTATAATCCAAACCGCCTAAACGACTCCCTATTTGGCATTATGCACGAAGCCGGACACGGCCTCTATGAAATGGGACTCGAAAAAGAAAAATATTATGGGTCTCCAATGGGAGAGGCTACATCTTTGGGGATTCATGAATCACAGTCACGGATGTGGGAAAATCAGGTTGGACGTTCCCTTGCTTTCTGGAAATATTTCTACCCGCAAGCTCAAAGAATCTTTAAGGGAACTCTGGACGATGTAACCGTTGAGCAGTTCTATGGAGCCATAAACACGGTCAAACCATCTTATATCAGAGTGGAAGCGGATGAGGCAACATACAACCTCCACATTCTGCTCCGGTTTGAACTGGAAAGAGCGATTGTAAAAAAAGAACTGAAACCGGCAGATATTCCCGGAGAGTGGAACAGCCGCTTTGAAAAATATTTTGGAATCAAAGTTGACAAAGATACCAACGGGTGTTTACAGGATGTTCATTGGTCGGCAGGGTTGATGGGTTATTTCCCGACATACACCCTTGGCAATTTATATTCTGCTCAGTTCTTTAATAAAGCCAAAGAGGATATTCCAAACTTGAGCGACCAATTTGCATCCGGAGATTTCATGACTTTACGGAAATGGCTGGCTGAAAATATCCATGTTCACGGTCAGAGATATCGCGCTGTGGATTTGGGCAAGAAGGTCACCGGTGAATCACTTTCGCACAAACCATTGATCGCCTATATGACCAAGAAATTTGGAGACATTTACGGCTTTTAGTGGATGAATGAATTTTGATCAGAAGACACTATTATAGTTTAATATTCCTGCGACGCTGGCATAATTAAAATCCACTCCAAACGCGTGTACCTGTGCACGTCATTCCAGTGAAAACTGGGAAGACTTGTATTTGACTTTGTAGATTTCTCTGGATTTTAGCTTCCGCTGGAATGACGAAAGAGGCATCGCCTCTTTATAGCCTAATTAGAAACTGATTACGCCTTTGTAAATCAGGTAGGGGATGATGATATATAAAATGGTGTCTCTGACCAGATAGAAAATAAAGAATGCGGCAACAAATTTCCAGCCGGCCTTTTTGACCTCTTTCCATGAAAGAGGAAATTTGAGCCTTTTCCTCAAAGAAAATTTATTGGCCTTTTCCGTTGATTGGCAATTGTCTAATGTTGTTTCAGTTTTTGTGTCCACAGCTTCCATTGTATCTAACATAATTTTCTTTTCCTAACCCCTATTTATACAAATTTAGCCTGAATTCAAAGTCTTTTATTATTAAAAAATAGCAATTTTGACGGCAAAATAATAATAAATAAAATAATTGCTTATTACTTGTTTAAGACGGAAATTAACAGAGAAAATTTAGCGATTTTTGGAAATAGAAACCATAGGATTGGTATGCGCATTATAATTGTTGGAGGAGGAATTGTCGGTTATTCACTGGCCGACCAACTCCTTAAAGATAATCACAATATTATTTTAATTGAACTCAATGGCGAAATCTGTCAGCAATTGTCTGAAAAACTTGACCTTCAGATAATTAACGGTTCCGGCACCTCTCTGGCTGTTTTAAAGCAAGCCGGAATTGAGCATACTGATATGATTTTGGCCGTGACACCTGACAACGAAGATAATATTGTAGCCTGCTCTCTTGCAGCCCAGTTCAAAGTAACCAACTGCATCGCCAGATTAAGAGGCTCAGATTTCGCCGGCGAAGAAAACCTCGCCAGCCTTAAGCTGATGGGGATCACTAATGTAATCCATCCGGAAAGAGCATTGGTACAAAGAGTGCTCCAATTTGTAGACACTCCCCGGGCACTGGATTCAGCCAATTTTGAAAACGGCAGAATCTTAATGAGAGGTTACAGAATTAAAGAGAACATGGAATTGGCTAACAAATCTCCAAAGGAAATAAGGGAAGAAATTGAAGCGGATATTATTTTGTTCTCAGCCATTATCAGAAACGGGCAGGGGATGATTCCCGATGGCAACACCGTTATCAAGCCCGGTGATATTTTGTATTCTTTATTCCCCAGAGAATCTCTTGGTACCTTTTTAAAACTGGTCGGGCAGGAAGAAGAAGAGCATAAAATTATCATGACCGGCAGTTCATACAGCTCTTTGGAACTGGCTGTTGCACTTGATAAAACAAAGCATAAGGTCACCTATGTTGACCCGGACATGGCCCACGCTGAAAAAGCCGCCGCCCAACTCAATAATGTTGAGGTTCTCCATGGTGACTGCACCCAGAATGAATTATTGAAAGAACTCAATGTTGATGCCGCTTCCTTTTTCTTGGCCGTATCTGATGAGGCGGATTATAACATGCTATCATCTTTATTGGCCAAAGCTGAGGGTGCTCGCGAAGTTATTGCTACCACAACTGAAACTTTGCACGACCGGCTTTTTAAATCTATCGGAATTGACCATGTCATCAACCCCAGACTTACCACGGCCAGAGAAATTTTGGAAACAATCTCCAAAGGTCACATTGCCGCAAAAGTTAAGCTCTCAAATGTTGATATTGAAGCGGTCAGGTTTAATGTTGATCCCAATAGCAGCATAATGGGACAGAAAGTAAAAGATATTGCCGTGAAGCTCAAAAAAGGTTCAATAATTGGTATAATTGTCAGAGAAGACAAAATAATTCTGCCGGAGGGAGAGACCTCAATTGAATCCGGGGACCATGTTATAGTTATAACCCACAAGTCAAACCTCCCCTATCTGACCAAACTTTTTAATCCTCGTGGTTTTTTTAACCGGAGTTAACTGATGCATAAAACCGCAGTAGGATACGCCGTAGGGAAAATGCTGCAAGTGATGGGGCTGATGTTGCTCATTCCGCTCTTGATTGCCTTTTATGACCTGCCCGAAGGTTATACCAATTCATATATAAGTCACCCGGAAATTATGGGGCTGATTTCAGCGGTGCTTTTTTCACTAATTGCCGGAACTCTTTTGGTGCTTGGATTCAGAGGCGGCAGAGACCTGCAAGGAATAAAAGAAGGATATGCTATTGTCACTTTCGGCTGGATTGGGCTGGGGTTTGTCAGCTCAATTCCATTTACATTATATTTCATGGATTCCGGCTCGGTCCCTTTGATTGAGGCCTTTACCAATGGTTTTTTTGAGGCCATGTCCGGTCTAACCACAACCGGAGCTTCTATTCTGTCGGATGTCGAATCTCTCCCCCGCTCGCTTCTGTTTTTGAGAGCTTTAACACATTGGCTGGGCGGGATGGGAATTATAACTCTGGCCCTTGTAATTTTTCCGGCAATGGGTGTGGTTGGGTACCAGATGTTTAGAGGCGAAGTTCCCGGTCCAACCACAGAAAAACTTTTTCCAAGACTGGCCCAGACAGCTTCTATTTTGTGGGGGGTATATCTTC
>JACZYS010000089.1:0-5090 GCA_022570975.1 Candidatus Zixiibacteriota bacterium
CAGGCCGGCCTTCAAAAGAGGCCAGCTGACATAGCCGCCGGTTCCAACTATTAAGTCCGGAGAAAAGGATCTTAAAAAAATGTATGACTTAAGCAGGGCCCACAAAGCAAGAAAAGGAACGACAAAGTTCTTGAGAGTCATCGAGCGACTAATTCCCCGAATGTTGACCAAGAACAATGGGTAATCATAAGTATCTCTCATGCGGTATTCAATTCCTCTTTTTGTTCCGGCAAAAACTATTTCCATTTTAATCTTTCGTTCATTTGAAAGCTCAACCATTCTGTTAGCAATTGCCAGAGCGGGATAGAAGTGTCCTCCTGTTCCTCCTCCGGCAAAAACTATTTTTATTTTCTCCACACCAGAGTCCCTTTGCCTCTCTTTTTTGACAGATTGAGGAGCAACCCTACCGCCGCCGATGAAATCAAAAGTGATGACCCGCCATAAGAAATAAAGGGCAGAGGCAACCCGGTAATGGGAAGAAGGGAGGTGACAACTCCAAGATTTACGGCAATATTCAAAAAGAGAGATATCGTAATTCCGGCCCCAAGCAGAAAACCAAACTTGTCGGGCTGGGTCATAGAAATCTTAAGCGACCGATAGAGTAAAAAGAAAAACAACGAGAGTAAGATTATCAGTCCGATAAACCCGACCTCTTCACCGGTAGCGGCAAAAATAAAATCGGTATGGGGGTATGGCAAAAAGAAGAGCTTTTGTCGGCCATCACCGAGTCCGGTACCGGTTAAGCCGCCTGCTCCAAAAGTTAAAGCCGCCTGTTTGGCCTGATAGCTGCCTTTAAGAGGATCACTCAGAGCTGCAATGAAATCCATTATTCTCGCCTTTTTGTATCCCATAACATAGACCATAAAAAATGCCAGCGACGAAGATGGAACCAAGGCGTAAAAGAGATGGCTGATTTTTGCACCGGCCAGAAAAAACATTCCCAGACAGGTCAGAGTTATTACAATAGCCGTGCCTAAATCCGGCTCCATTAAAATCAAGAGTAATCCGACTCCAATAATTGGCAGGTACGGAAACAACAGCTGTTTTATCTTTTTAATATCCCGCTTTGGATTGGAAAGCGAAAAAGCAAGATAAACTACGGTTGCAAATTTGAACAACTCAGAAGGCTGCATGGTCAATGGTCCCAACATTAACCAACGGTGAGAGCCGTTGCGCGAGGGCATCAAAAAAACCACCGAAAGCATAAAAATAATCAGCAATAATGCAGGTGCAGAATAAACAGCCACCCGGTCCAATTTTATTCTATACATTCCCGCCATGACTAACACCGACATGACTACCCACATGACTTGTTGTTTTAGGAAAAAGAAGTTGGAGCCAAAACGGCTTTCGGCCAGCACCGATGAAGATGAGTAAACCATCACCAACCCGACAACAATTAAAGCTGTGTAAGTCAGCAAGAGAGGCTCATCAAAATTGATTTTATCTTGATACCGCTTCATTTTCACTCTTACCGTTTCTTAGTTTTTTTACCGCTTCTTTGAATACTTTTCCTCGTTCCTCATAATTTTTATACATATCAAAACTGGCGCAGCCGGGCGACAAAAGAACAGTTTCTCCCGGAATTGCCTGTTCAAACAAAAGCTCTACTGCTTCTTCCATCGTTTCTGCAACCAACACCGAAAAATCACGCCCCAACTCCTGGAAAAGTTTGTCCTTTGCTTCCCCAATAGCGACCACGGTTCTTATTTTATTTTTCCCTTCGCCTATCAATAGCTTAAAATCTGCTCCTTTATCTCTACCTCCGGCTATCAGGTAAATAGGTGTTTCAATTGCTCTTAAGGCACAAATCACCGAGCTGATATTGGTTGCTTTGGAATCGTTTACAAAAGAGATCCCAGCCACTTTGCCCATCTTTTCCAATCTGTGTTCAACTCCGGGGAAACTTTTTAAAACCTCGGCAATTTTTGCATCGGCAACGTTAAATCTTTTCACCGCACAAACCGCCGCCGCCACGTTTTCAAGATTATGTTTTCCGGGAATCTGAATTTCTTTTGTTTCAATAATTTTGTTAGCTGTACCTGAATTAGAATAATAAAGTCCCGACTCACTGGCATAAACAGTCGCATCGGTTGAATTAAGTGAGAAAAACTGTTTCTCGGCAGTTGTCTCAATCTGGTTATGATCAATTTCTTTATCATCCTTATTGAGGATTAAGAGATTGTCAGCCGTTTGATTCTCTGCAATCCGGTATTTCAGCTGCTTATATTTTTCGAAAGTTCCGTGACGGTCCAAATGATCCGGCGAAAGATTTAAAATCAAAGCCACATCCGGTTTAAAATCTTCAATAGTTTCAAGCTGAAAAGTTGAAATTTCAACCACGGCAATTCCATTTTGGGGAATTTTATCGGAAATTTCTGAAAATGGGAGGCCTATATTTCCGCTGACAAAAGCGTCATATCCACCGGCCGTTAACAGCTCTCCAATCAATGAAGTCGTGGTTGTCTTACCGTTTGAACCGGTGACAGCAACAATTTTTCCTCTGCAGAACCATGATGCAAACTCAATTTCGGAGAACAGCGGCACGGCTTTTTCTTTTGCCTTTAATATTATCTCAATGCTTGTTGGAACTCCCGGGGAGAGAATTATGTAATCTGATTCAAGCAGCTTGTCAGTATGTCCTCCGGTTTCAAACATAAATCCGCTTGACTCAAGAAGTTCTAGGTTTGGGCCAAGCTCTTCTTTTGAGGCACTATCTGAAAGAAAAGGAATCCCGCCATGTTTCTCGGCTAACAATGCAGCCGAGATTCCGGAACGAGCTATCCCGATTATTCCAATCTTTCTATTTCTTATTCTTTCTTCAACGGTCATCTTATTTTTAAAGTTGCTAAGGTTATTAGTGCGAACATGGCACCGGCAATCCAGAAACGAACCACAATTTTGGGCTCGCTCCATCCCAGCAGTTCAAAATGGTGGTGAATTGGAGCCATCTTAAATATTCTTTTACCACCTCTGTAACGGTATGAAAGCACCTGAATAATTACCGACATTGTTTCTATAACAAAAACACCGCCAACAATCACCAGCAGTAATTCTTTTTTTAATAATATTGCAAGAGCGCCCAGAGCACCGCCCAGAGCAAGTGAGCCGGTGTCACCCATAAAAACTTCAGCCGGGTAAGAGTTAAACCAGAGAAAGCCAATGGCCGCTCCAATAGCGGCACCGCAGAATATCACCAGCTCCCCGGCACCGGGCAGGTACTCAATTTGCAAATAACTGGAAAAATCAACTCGGCCGCTTACATAGGCAATCCCGCCAAAAGTGAAAAAGCAGAGTGCACAGAGGCCAATGGCCAGACCGTCTAATCCATCGGTTAAATTAACGGCATTGGAGGAACCAGTTAAGACTAAAATTATGAATGGAATATAGGCCACACCTAAATAGAAAACATAGTTTTTGAAAAAGGGAATGGAAGTTGACCCGTCATAGACATTATCCGGCGCCCAATATGTCAAGAACAATCCAAACATCAGTCCCAGTATTATCTGACCGGCCATTTTCTTGCGCCCAATCATTCCTTTTGGTTGATTCTTTACAACTTTCAAATAGTCATCCATGTATCCAATAAGACCGAGCCAAACGGTTACCAGCAGAACCAAAAGAACATAGAAATTTGTTAAATCCGCCCACAGCAAAGATGGAATAACGATACTGGCCAGAATAATCAAACCACCCATAGTTGGCGTACCGGATTTTTTCTTGTGTGATTCCGGTCCTTCTTCCCTGATTTTTTCCTGCAATTGATTCCGCTTTAAGAGTCTGATAAAATATGGCCCGAGTATCAGCGAAATAATCATGGCCGTAATTGTTGCTCCGGCAGCACGAAAGGTTATATACCGGAAAAGATTGAATCCGGAGACAATATCGGTAAGCGGATAAAGGAGATGATAAAGCATCAGTTCAATCCTTCCTTTCTACTCAACTCGCTAATTATCTTATCAAGTGAAACACCTCTTGAGCCTTTCAAATAAACCAGATCATGGCTTTTAAGATTGTTATCAATCTCGCTTAAGAAGTCATCAACGTTTTCATAATGCTTGAACTTTCCTGCATCCACATTCAATTCTCCGGCAGCTTCAAGAACTGCTTTTACCTCAGAGCCAATCAGACAACAGAAATCGAAATTATAGTCTTTTAAGTTTTTCCCAACGTTCAAATGCTCTTCATGGCTTGTTTCCCCCAGCTCCAACATATCTCCAATTATTAGCACCCTTCTGCCATCTTTCTTGATTTGAGAAAATGCGTCTAGTCCTGCCTTGAGAGATTCCGGATTGGAGTTATAACAATCTGCCATAACAGTCAAGCTATTGAGATTGATCAGCTCACCTCTCATTTTCTCAGTTGATATTTTAATCTCTTTTGTATCAATTGAGTCAAAATTGTAACCCATGGTTTTGACTAACGTATAAGCAGCCAGGAAATTTGAGAGGTGGTGTTTACCGATGTATGGAAGCAAGAATTCATGATTCTGAATCTTAACAATCTGAGAATTTGTCTTATCATCAAAGGTTGCCTCTAACTTGAAGTCAGCTTTTTCATTCAGTCCAAAACTGATAAATTCTTTGCGGATTTTTTTGACTTCAGATATCAACAGTTCGTCATCGGCATTTACAATTACCAGAACATCATCACCTGAATGAGTTATCAACTTTAGTTTTGCCTGAGCAACTTGTTGAACGGTTTTAAAAGACTCAAGGTGGGCTGCGCTTATGTTGGTAATTAGTATAAAATCCGGTTTAAGCATTTTAGCTAACAGAGGCATTTCGTCTTTGGTTGAAATCCCTAATTCAAAAATTGCTGATTTTCTGTCAGACGGCATCTGAAAGAGTGAAAGAGGTACGCCGTAAAGATTATTCAAATTCCCTTTTGACCGGTAAGATTTTTTTTCAACCGCAGATAAAAGCGAGAAGGCAAATTCTTTACAGGTTGTTTTTCCGTTGGAGCCGGTGATTGCGGCAACTTTTGCCGGCAGGCTTGCTCTATATTTTTGGCAATTGAGGTAAAGATGTAAATACATTTTTCTATTTTCTTTCTTCCTTTTCTGGATCTTCTAAACTCGGCATTAACTG
>JACZYS010000089.1:5100-7808 GCA_022570975.1 Candidatus Zixiibacteriota bacterium
CCATAGTGATCATCGCCCGATGCGTGTCTTCAACCGTAACGACCGGAAAATCTTCCGGCAAATCACTTAGTGATGTGTGATTCATTTCTGCAAGCATCCCTTTGGCATTATTTGCCAGAGCAGTTTTTGCGAAGTGGTGTCCGTCGTGCTGTTCCCCTCTGATAGCAACAAACAGCTCACCACTTCCAATAGTGCGTGAATCAATAGATACACCCGAAAATTTTTCTTTCAGAAAAGATTCGTTCAATATCTTTCCTGAGGTCATCTCTGCTAATTGACCAAACTGCAAACTAATCAATTCTCCTCGCTACTTTTTTTGAATCCAAGTTTCTTCAAGATTTTGACGGCCTCTTCCATATCAGAAAAATCTTCTCGTTCTCCGTTTAATTCCTGATATCTCTCAGCCCCTTTACCAGCCAGCAGGACCACATCCCCTTTTTTGGCCTCTTTAAAAATATCTTTTATTGCCTGTTTTCTATCAGTGATAGTCTTGTAGTTGCTGCCTTTGAGTCCGGGGATGACATCATTGATAATGTTTTGTGGATCTTCAGAGCGGGGGTTATCGGAAGTCAGAACAATATAATCGGCATTGTTTTTTGCAGCTTCCCCCATCAATTTCCTTTTCCCTTTATCACGGTCTCCGCCGCAACCAAAAAGAAGCAGGACTCTTCTTTTGACCATCTCTCTTGCCGCCTGGCAGAGTCGTTCAATTGCATCAGGCGTATGGGCAAAATCAACATAAAGACTAAAAGGTTGACCGCATTTTATATTATTGAACCGACCCTCAACCGGCCTGGCTGCTTCCAGCCCTTTAACAATGTTATCTAAATCCACACCAGAAGCCATACCGGCAGCAGCAGCAGCTATGGCGTTAATCAAATTAAACTTTCCCGGCAATTTCAGCGAAACGGTGTGAGTTCCCAGGGGAGTTACCAGATCAAAAACTGTCCGGTCAGATTTTATTTCATATTCAGCGCAATAAACATCGGCAGTCTTGTCACTGAGTGAATAACTTATGTAGGAAGAATCAAATTCGCCGAGCAGCTGTCTGAATTCCGGGACATCGATATTTATGACCGCATAGCTTAAGGGGCCTTCCAACTTATCAAGCAGCAAAGCTTTTGCCTTAAGATATTTTTCCATCGTCTGGTGGTAATCCAAATGGTCGCGAGTCAAATTTGTAAATACGGCTACCCTGAAATTGATATTTTCAAGTCTCTTGAGTTCTAATCCATGCGATGAAACTTCCAGCACCACATTGACACAATAATTTTTTTTCATCAGGTAGAGGAGTCTCTGCAAGTCCAGAGATTCCGGAGTGGTCCGCTCGGCCTGAAAAACTTCTTTGCCGGTGTCATAAATAATTGAAGTCACCATCCCGGTCGTTTTATTACGCCTCTCCAAGATTGATTTAATTAGATAACAGGTTGTCGTTTTGCCATTGGTGCCGGTAACACCGCAGGCTTTCATCTTTCTTCCCGGATACCCGTAAAACTTGGCGGCAACATCTGAAAGAGCCTGACGGTCATCCGTCACGGAGATATGATTCTCAATATCTTTGCATTTTTCATGAGCTCCCAACACCGCTACCGCACCATTTTCTTTTGCTTCGGCAACAAACTGGTAGCCATCGTTTTTCTCACCCCGGACAGCAACAAACAGAGAGTTTGGCTTAATCAGTCTCGAGTCATATTCAATATGCTCAATTTCGGTTTCTGCAGAGCCGGTTAAGACTGCACCAGAAATATCTTCTATCAATTCACCAAGTTTAATAATTGCACCTATTCCTATATGGACTTACAAACAAGTTTACATTTATCTTTATCATTAACCGCATACCCCGGTTCTATGGACTGCCTGATTACCGGGCCTCTGCCGCTTACTTCATAACTTATACCGGCAAAATCACAAAAGGCCGTTGCTCCTCTAAGTGATGACCCTTTTAAATCAGCCATCAAAATTTTGCTGGTTTCCAACTCTTTGACTCCGACCAAAATTTGAAGCCCCGGAAAGATAAGCCGATCCGGCGAAGGAAATTGCCAGACTACAATTCCATCTTCAGAACCGCTTTTTATTTTCAATCCGCATTGATCAGCTTCTCTGGCTGCCTGAGAGAGAAGCATCCCTTTTAAATTAGGAACTTCTACAGCCTTGTAGGACTGCTCGGATAATTCCGCAATCATCATTTCCGCCGATGAAAATGTATCAGGATTTAAAAGAGCATATTTTTCGGCAATCCTCATAAAAGTTGGTGCAGCTGTTAACCCGCCATAATGCACCGGCTGAGGTTCTTCCATGACTACTATCGCTGCAATAAGTGGTTTGTCATAAGGAAAGAACCCGGCAAAACTTGCCATATATTTGCTGCGGAAATATCTATTTCTTTTCATATCAAAAATCTGAGCCGTACCGGTTTTTCCGGCGATACTTACCGCCTCAGAATTTGCTTTTGTTGCCGTACCCTGCACCACCACGCCGCGCATGAACGACTTTAACGTATCAGCCGTTGACTCTTTCATAATTCTTCTGATAACTTCCCGTCCTCCGTTTTTGACGATGTATCCGTTCTTGTCAACATAACCAAGCGTTATTCTTGGCCTAAGCAGCTCCCCTCCGTTGGCAACTGATGCAAAAGCAATGGCCATCTGAAGAGTAGAAACAGCGATTGAGTGACCTATTGAAAATGCGGCGATATTATAATCTGACCA
>JACZYS010000089.1:7818-9392 GCA_022570975.1 Candidatus Zixiibacteriota bacterium
CGACGAAGCGATATCCGGGGCATGCGCATCGTGCAGGCGCCACAGTTTCTAAGGCATTTCACCGCCAAATTCGATTGCATATTTGGCAAGCCCAATGTTGCTGGAGTGTTCAATTATTTCTCTAAATGTGAGCCAGTCCAATTCTTTATCATCATGAAGAATCCTTCGTCCAATTTTCCACTTACCCATTTCACAGAAAGTTGTCTCGGCAAAATCTATTTGGTTGTTGTCCAGCATAGCTGCTGCCGACAAAATCTTTGAGATTGAACCCGGTTCCCACATGTCGGTCACAGCTCTGGATTTGACCGGATAATTGCGGTTCCTGGTGGTTGTGTCATAATGGGCCATAGCCAGTATTTCTCCATTGTTGCAGTCCACAAAAACAGCCATGGATGACTTGGCTTTATATTTTAGAGTTGATTCCTTAAGCTCTTCTTCTAAAATTTCCTGCAAACTCCAGTCAATGGTCAAAACCACAGACCTGCCCGCAACCGGTTTGACTAAGGCTGACTCTTTTACCCGGTAACGGTTGCGGTGGCCATCGCGACGAACATCAGCCCATCCTTTTTTACCGGCCAAAATTGAATCGTTTGAATATTCAAATCCGGATTGTCCCTGATTATCAATGTTAGTGAAACCTAAAATCTGCTTGCCGACTGTTCCCATAGGATATTTTCGGTATGATTCTTTTCTCAGATAAAGACCATGGGGAGCATCTTTCTCAATCTGACGACTCAAATTGTCTTTGAGTTTTCTTTTTATCCACCTGAACTTATTAATTTTGAGACGATATTTCTTTTTTGCCCCGCCGTAATCTATGGCAAAAATATCTTCCAAATATTTTGAAATTTCTTTCAGTTCTTTTTCGTTTTCCGGATAAGCATATAGTGATGAAAGAAAAATGTTGTTGGCAACAACCTTGCCGTTACGGTCATATATTATGCCGCGCTCGGCCGGAATTGGTATTTCTGTCGACGATTGACGGGAGACAATAGTTTCATACGAATCGGCCAGAACAATCTGGAGATGAAAAAGCCTCAGCAATATGACAGCAAAAAACAGACAGACAAAAAAAGCAAATACAGTAACTCTGGTGCGCTCCTGCCTGGTTCTTTTCATTCTCTTTGCCCCGCTGAGACCAGAGAATCTGATCTTACAATTCTTAGTTCATTCGCCCTTACTTCGTTAAGCTCAACCATGGGAATATACTCGGCCACTCGCCTGATTGTGGAAAGCATGGAAGCCAGTTCATCAAGCTTGTCCGCTTCTACCCCATCAGGTACCAGAGTGAATAATTTGTCCGGCCTGATTGGTTTTAGACCAAGGGTATCCTGAGCATATGTTTTTATTCTGGAGGCCATTGTCAGCCGGGATATATCTGAGCTAACTTTTTTTAGATCATCAATGAGCATTTTGTTAGCTTTCTTCAATACTGCAACTTCTTTTACTTGCTCCAAAACTTTTACACGTTGCCAGATATGAAAAAAGGAGACGGCCATAATTGCGCAGGCAATCAAAAAGAGATTAAAGTGCCGATAAGATTTAGCGCGGCTCAGCCATGATGATTTAATCTC
>JACZYS010000090.1 GCA_022570975.1 Candidatus Zixiibacteriota bacterium
ATCGGGTGACCAAGAAGGATAATGATCATTTGCACTGTTGTCTGTAAGCTCGATTACGTTTGATCCGTCAGAGTTCATAACATAAATATTAAATTTCGTATTCTTGAAGGAGTGAAAGGCAATTTGTTCTCCATCCGGCGACCAATTTGGACTGTAATCTACAGGACCATTCGTCAATTGAGTCTTGGGGGATCCTGATGTATCAGCCACAAAAATAGTTGTTGGGGTTTGTCCTTCTACATATGCAATTTTATCACCAAGAGGTGACCAAGAAGGCCAATGATTTATACCCCCAAGTGATAAATAATCAAGATTGGAACCATCTGGATTCACCACAGCTATTCTTGATACTCCTCCCCCACTAATGCCAAACGCAATACGAGAACCGTCCGGAGACCAAGATGGTTGACCATATGCTGTGGTATTATCAATTACGGTAGTAAGAGAAGATTCATTGAAATCCCAAATCCCAAACCCCAAACCAATTGAAAAGGCAAGTTTTGAATGGTTAGGAGACCAAGAAGGATGATGCCCATTAGCAAGAAAAACAACATCAAAATTAATTGAATTGGTCAAATATATACTGTTATCCCTTTCAATTGCAATCATTGCAAAGGAATTTGATGTTGTAAAGTGCTGTACTATGCTGTTTACATTGGTTTCTAAGAAGTCGTCTCTAGCTACGACTCTCCAGTAATAAGATTTGTCGGGCAACAACTCTAGCAAAGGGAATTCAGTATCAATGAAGTTTTGTAGAACTATTTGTTCAGGTGGATTTATGGTATCAAGATATACGTCGTATTTTATGGAGTCACCGAGATCGGGATCAATCGAATTCCATTTGAAAACGATGGGGGCGCTCAAGTCTAAGGAATTATCTGGTGGGTTAATTATTATTGGGTCACTTGGCGGATTATTATAGATAAGAATTGTATCAATCAGAGTGGTGATATTTCCTGCTTCATCCTTTGCTTGTAAAGCTATTTCATGGCTTCCAACAAAGTCAGATAGATAATCGAATGATATCAACTTACTCTTTGACCATGATGAATATACGCCGGCTGGTTTGAATTTCCAACGAACTTCAATATTCTCGGTGGTTGAGATATTGTCGGATGAATTAGAAGCATCGAATGAAAACTTGCCATTGTGACTTGAATCAGGTGAATGAGTAAATTCGCATTGTGGTGGTTCCAAGTCAAGAATAATTGTCAACGATGTTATGGATTCATTGTCAAAAAGATTTTTTAGCTTGACATATATAATTTTTACCCCAGAAATAGGAGTAAGTTCAATTGAGTAGAAATTTGAAATTGGTTGCCAATTTTGACTATCAGAAAATGTAGAATCTTCACTCAACTTATAAGCTAGGCTGTCAGAATTAGAATATCCAGAAACCTCAATTTTCAAGGGTAGAATCGTATAGTTTATTGAACCAATATTACCGATTGTTGTCAAAATAGGATTCATTTGTAACGGATAAATGCCATCACTTATTATGCTTGACTCAATTTCAAAGTCGTTGATAAATTTTGCGAAAACTGATTTTATACTATCAACATCTCCTATCAACAATGTGCACGGCCTTGATACTGCGAATGGCTCCCAAATTATTCCTTCGAAAGTTGTATCGCTTGTTGAGATTTTCATTGAGACATTTGATCCATCTACTGACAAATTAAGTAAGTTATAAATTGTAGTTGTATATACGTTTTGATTATTAATTTCTATATGAGGGTTCATAACGCTAGGACTAATTTCATCACTGACTATCGGAGATTCGATAGCAAAATCATTCATTGCTTTAACATAAACTCTTTTAACCCCAGGCCCAATCGTTAAATTGGTTTTCTTTACCGACGAGTATGGCTCCCAATCAATTCCAAAGAAATTTGAATCAATTGAATTTATTTTTATTATAATATTGTCACCTGAAGCATTTATCGAAACATCAACCAATCTTAAATCTGTATAAATATCACCATAATTTATTTCTAAAGACAAGTTTATGGGTTTTGGCAGAATATCATCGCTAACTATCATGGATTCTTGGCTGTTAGAGTACTTATATCTTACATAAACTTCTTTAGTCCCATCTCCAGAAAGCAAGTTCCATATTTTGGTGTTTTGAAACGGTTCCCAAATTGCATTTTTAAAGTTACTGAAGTTACTAATCATCATTGAATCTGCTAGATCAGCTACAAGTGTTAAAAGTACATTTCTGCTATTAGCATATTGAGAAGAATTTTCAATTATAACTCCTGCATCTAATGAAACGTGCGAACTATATGATATGTGATTAAAAATATCAGAAACAGCAAGTCTATATTTATAATTCCAATGATCATCTAATCTGATAACAATACTTGTATCATCAATATTACTTAGTGTCTTCAAGTTTAGCCAATCTGTTGAAGTAGGATCCTTCTGTGAGTACTGTAAGAGATAGTATTGAAAGTCGTTATCTGTGTTCTTATCCCAGGAAAGCGCAAAACTTGTATCATGGAAATCTGTTGGTCGATTCAATTTCGGTATTTGAGGATATCCTTTGATTGTATCAATTACGCAACCAATCGTTGATGATCCAGATTGATTATTGTCAGTATCTTTTGCAGAGACATAGATTAAATGATATGTTCCATGTGGTTGAGTATGTGCATCCCAATAAAAACTATATGGAGGACTTAGGTCTGTTCCAATTAAAACTGTATCAACATAGAAGTCTACTTTTATGATTCCTTTGTCATCGGCACCTACAGCCTTTATTTCGACCAAATCAGCTATCTTTTGACCTTCGAAAGGAATGGTGATGAACACTTTAGGTATTCCAGTTGATGATTCTATCGCCAAATTAGAAAGTTCAGAAATATTGCCACTTGAATCAGTAGATTTAATCCCAAAGACATAAAATGAGTCAAGTTGTAGGTTTCTTACTTCTTTGTATTGAGTTTCTCCTGCTTTTAATGGAATCGGTAAGTCTGAAACTTTATGAGCATTTGTCCAATTCTTTACGGTCATGCTGTCTGTACCATATCGAACGTCATATGATAAAACTGTACCTGTATAATTGTCGTCACCTGGAGAAGTCCAACTCAACATTGCGGTTGAATCGATATTGTTCACAATAGCTAGATCAAGTATTTTTCCAGGTAATATATTGTCAGGGGCGGGCGTATTCTCATTTACTGGTTCAGTAGATGATTCTTTAGTACATGAGCTAGAAAGACTCAACAACAGCAAGACTAACAGAAAATCGCTGTATGAAAGATATTTTAATTTCAAATCGTTATCCTTTAAGCGTTACTTTCTATTATACTTATAATCACAGATAAAACAAGACAAATTTCTTCCCAATTAGTAATATACATTCGAATGTTTGTCAGGTGTCAGAAACCTAATCTTGAATATAATTATATCTGTAGTCCATTTGACGGACTAAACGAATCATAGCTATTCACAGTATCAATATTGGACAGATGTAGATAGTTTTGGGTGATAGCTAAGCTAGAATGTCCAAGTATCCTCTGTAGTACTGCAGGATTGCCTCCTAACCTGATGTAATGAGTAGCTGCCGAATGTCTGAATAAATGTGGGTAGAGTTTGAGACTTTGTTTTTGACCCAATCGTTGGATTATCTTGTGACAGTGTCTTTGCTTTACCTGCTCTCCGTTTCTCATGCAGATTAAGAATTCACCTGCATACTTTGAACGCCACTTGATAAGGAATTTGTGGAGAAGTTTGATGGTTTGTAGACCCATGGGCACCATCCGCTCTTTCCTTCCCTTACCCAATACCTTGATAAGTCTGTTATCTAAGTTAATGTCTGATACTTTCAGATTCAGCAATTCGTTTTGTCTTAGCATACAATCCCAAAAGAGCAGGACCATGACTTTATTGCGGACAGTCTCGAATACCGGAGTCTTCAATGACTTCAATACAAGCTGAACATCATCAATTGTAATCACTGGTTTTACTTTGCTTACTGTCTTGAGTAGCTTTATTCCTTCTAAAGGATTATTTGAATTCCACAGTCCCTCTACTACTAAGAAATTAAATAGTAGTCTGTAGACTCTAATTCTACCGTTGATTGTCTCATCAGAGACTCTCCCCTTCAATGAGATGATGTATTCTTGAATGACTTGTTTGCTCACTTCAACAAATGAGATGTTCATACTATTAAGATACAGAGCCAAACATCTGATTCTTTCAAAGTATCCGTAGACTGTCTTCTCAGACAAGTTACGAAGCTCACAGTCAAACTTGAACGCTTTTAGGTATGAAATTGCATCATCATTGTTGATGCCCAAATCACTCAGTTTGTTAAATTCACTAATCACACGCTGAAACATAATATGCCTCCTGTCAGGTGCCCTTTTCGATTTACGGTTATGTGATTAGTCGTTGTAAGTTGTAGTATAACAATTATTTAAAGCCGGCGAGAGGAGTCGAACCCCCGACCTACTGATTACAAATCAGTTGCTCTACCAACTGAGCTACGCCGGCGTGATGTATAAAATATCAAAAGACAAATAAACAGCAATCTTAACAAACTGAGAGTTTCAAAAACTTAGAGTTTAAAAAAACTTAAAGTTTTCATAAACTGCAATGGGAAATATTAAACAGCAATATCATTGGCTTGTCAACTATCAATATCGCCAAAATCTGAAAAGAAATGAGCAAGAATCAGATTTTCCTTTTCCACTTGACGCCGTCACGGGTATCTTCAAGAATTATCCCCTGTGCGAGAAGATCATCTCTGATTTTGTCTGAAACGGTGAAATCTTTATTTGCTTTTGCTTCAGTGCGTTGGGCAATAAGTTTTTCAATCTCCTCGTCTATTCCCTCCGATGAAAAACGGAAATTTAAGACAGTGTCAAAACTATTCATCAGTTCGAGGATGTCTATTTTTTCTGCAAAATCAAAATTGTCTTCGTCTTTGAGGCGGTTGATTGTCTTTATGAAGTCAAATATGGCCGCAAGAGCACCGGAAATATTGAGGTCGTCATCAAGTGAATCTTCAAATTTCATTTTGGCCGTTGCCATAGCATCGGCAACTTTTCCGCCGGAATTGTTACCGCCTTTATAAGACTCCAAATTTGAGAAAAAGTCTGTATACCGGCTAAGCGATTCACGGGCGGCATCAAGCCCCTTGAAAGTGAAATTAAACTGGTGACGGTAATGACTGGAGATTAAGAGGTAGCGAATAACAACGCCGGAATATCCTTTGTCCAAGATATCTTTAACAGTATAATAATTGCCCAGCGACTTGGACATTTTTTTGCCTTCGACAATCAGATGCTCCCCGTGCATCCAGCAGTTGACAAATTTTTTGCCGGTTGCACCTTCTGATTGGGCGATTTCATTTTCATGATGAGGAAACAAAAGGTCTATCCCGCCGGTGTGGATATCAAAAGTTTCACCGAGATATTTCATAGACATTACCGAACATTCCAGATGCCAGCCCGGTCTTCCCTTTCCAATCTCTGTTTCCCAAAAAATATCACCATCGGTTTCTTCCCACGCTTTCCAGAGGGCAAAATCTGATATTGATTCTTTTTCATATTCATCGGAAGATACTCTCTCCCCCGGTTTCAAATTATCTCGGTCAATATTGGCCAGCTGGCCATAATCTTTGAAGGCTTCAATTTTGTAGTAATAGCTGCCGTCAACTTCATAGGCCAGTCCGTTTTCAACCAGCTTCTGAACCATTTGGACCATGCCGTCAATATGTTCGGTTGCTTTGGGATAAAAATCGGCTCGCTCCAAGCCTAAGGTGTCATAATCTTCAAAAAATGAATCAATATAAACCCGGGTGAATTCTGACAGGCTTTTCCCGGTTTTTTGGGAGTCCCTGATAATTTTGTCATCAATGTCAGTTAAGTTCATAACATGGGTGACTTCATAGTTTTGATATTTGAGATATCTCTTAAGCAGGTCGCCCCACATAAAAGTTTTAAAATTTCCAATGTGAAGATAATTATATACGGTTGGCCCACAGGTATAAATCTTTGCCTTACCGGATTCTATCGGTTTAAATTCTTCTAATTTCTTTGTCAGTGAATTTCTAAATTGTAAGGCCATTTATCGGTTAGTCCCTGGTCAGTGATACCACTGTCTTGCTGTCCAATTTTTTGATAAGTTCTACAACCAGTTTGACGGTGTTGTCAAAGTCGGTTCTGTTCAAAATTGAATTATGTGAGTGGATATATCTGACTGGCGGGCCAATCACAACCGAAGGCACTCCGACACGGCTGATATGGATTCTTCCGCCATCGGTTCCGCCCCGTTCCATGTATGAAAGATGATGCGGAATTTTCTTTGATTTTGCGGTTCTGATGGAGAGGTCTCTGAGTTTCAGGTTTGGAATCATGACGGCATCATAAATCAGAATAGACGGACCGCTGCCCAGTTTTTCTGTTTTTGAAAAACCGGCCGGTGGAATGTCCTGCCCAATTCCTGTATCAAGGACAATGCATACATCGGGGTCGGCTAACCAGGAAAGAGTTTGAGCTCCTCGAATTCCTACTTCTTCCTGAGCCGAGGCCGCTCCCAAGACAGTGTTGGGATGTTTGATTTTTTTCAGTTTTTTCATAACTTCAATTACCACGGCACAGGACACACGATTGTCAAACGCTTTTGACATATACATTTTCTTGTTACCCATGATTATAAACTGAGAATCAGGAACAATCGGGTCGCCAACTTTGATACCGAGTCGTTTTTGGACGTTAAACTTTTCCTGCGCGCCGACATCGATAAACATATCTTTCAGTTCAAGTACTTTCTCTCTCTGTGCGGCAGTCAGTAAGTGCGGCGGAGTGGAACCAACAACGCCAATTACCGGACCTTTGGAAGTTATAATTCTCATTCTTTGTCCCAAAGTAACGTGCCCCCACCAGCCGCCTAATTGGAGGAATTTTATATACCCTTCTTTGGTAATCTCTTTGACCATGAAACCAACTTCATCAAGGTGACCGACAATCATAACTCTTGGAGATTTTTTGGCCCCGGCTTTAACAGCCATCAACGAGCCCATTTTGTCATACTTAATTTCGTCAACGTAGTTTTTCAGCTCTTTTGTCATCATCTTGCGGACTTCTGATTCATAGCCGGAGACACCGTTGAGCTCGGTCATTTTTTTTAATAACAGTTCTGTTTTATCCAATTTGTTCCTCACAGCCGTTTACGGCTTTTTTTGTTAATATAAATTTGAAATGGAATATAAAGAGATTATCTGATTTAGTCCATATCAAAAAATAGATCAATAAAACAGACTATTTTAAACCGGATTCAATTATCATTCCTATGAGCTTGTCAAAGTCAATGCCGGATGCTTTGGCCGCCATCGGCGCCAGCGAGAGGTCTGTCATTCCCGGAAGAGTATTCAGTTCCAGACAATAACAATTAGTTTTTTCATCCAGAATAAAATCGATTCTGGCCATACCGGCCGCCCCGATTATGTCGTATACTTTTCTGGCAGAATCCTGAAGTTCTTTTGTTGTATCAGAATCAATATCGGCCGGAACAATATATGTTGACTTGCCGTGGGTATATTTGGCTTGATAATCATAAAGCTCATTTGAGGTTTTGATTTCCACTACCGGAAAAATATGTTCATCCAAAATAGCAACTGTTAACTCTCTTCCTGAGATAAAATCTTCTACTAAAATATTGGGCGAGTCGGTTAATGCTTTTTCAAAAGCCTTTATAAGTTCTTCAGGCGAGCTGACCTTAGAAATTCCAAGAGTTGATCCGCCATCGTTCGGTTTTACAATCACCGGAAAGGTGTGGGTTTCTTTAATAGAATTTATAATCTCGTTTGATATCTCTTCAGTATTAAGACGAAAAAGCGACCAGACGGGAGTGGGGATTGATTCTGATTTGAATAAGCTCTTTGAAATTGCTTTGTCCATTGCAATTGCCGAGGCAATCATATTGGAGCCGGTATAATGTTTTTCGGCCAGACTCAGCAGACTCTGAATGGTTCCGTTTTCTCCGATTCCTCCATGCAAGGTGATAAAGACCAGATCAATATCATGAAAGCCGGGCGAGCCGATGGTGTTTGCCAGAGAGCGAAGATCTGATTTTTTTGGAGAAGTTGAATTGGCCGAATTATTATTTTTGAAATCAATAAAGAGGTTATCGTTGCCCACCAGAGATTTGTTGTTAGCCGGATCAATTGCAAAAACAGTATGTTCCTGCCTGATAAGCGATTCAAATACGGATTTACCGGAATCCAATGATACCTGACGTTCTTTTGAAATTCCTCCGGCAAGTAATAATATTTTCATTCGGCCTTTGCCCTATCTTTTGTACCAGGCTGTTTGATTTTTTTATAAACGATAACAAGTAATATCATAATTACTATCGGTATCAGCACATAATTATATGCGCTGAAATATTTGACCAATAAATCAGAATGCTCAACAAGTTTATATGAGACAAAAAGTAAAAGCGACGAGAACAGAAAATATGATAACAGAGAAAAAATAATCATTTTAGGAAGCGGCACCCGGCCAATCCCGGCCACAACGGCCAGAGCCGAGCGGATACCTACTACAAATCTGGAAAAAGTTAAAATAAGAACGCCTCTTTTTATAAATTGCTCTTCGATTTTTATAATGTCTGCAGAAGAAAAGTATTTATAGTTTTTTTTCATGAAGAAATCTCTTCCATATAACTTACCCCAGAAGTAAAGGACCAGAACGGAAAGCATCCCTCCGCCAATAATAGCCAGATAAGTTTCAAATACAGACAGCCGCTGCATGCCCAGAAGTCCGCCGGCGGCAATAATGAAAGTATCTCCGGGGAATGGCGGAAAAAGATTTTCAACGAAGCAGGCCAAAAATATTACCAGATATATTGCAAAGGAACCATAGGAAAAGAGATTTTCCAGAAAATCACTTATGTATTGGGGGTTGTCAAACATTTACTTTGAGATAAGACAGACGGCACTGGCTGCCATACCTTCTCCTTTTCCCACAAATCCAAGTTTTTCACCGGTGGTGGCTTTGATTGAAATTTGATTGAGATCAATACTCAAACATTCAGAAATATTTTTTCTCATCGACTCAATATGCTCGGACATTTTTGGTTTTTCCGCAATAATTGTGCTGTCGATATTTTCAATTTTATTGTATCCGGCTTCTTTTAATTTCAGGCAAACATCATTGAGCAGTTTAAGCGAGTCTGCGTTGCGATATGTTTCATCCGAGGGTGGAAAATGAATGCCTATATCACCAAGAGCGGCGGCGCCCAAAAGGGCATCCATAATTGCATGAAGCAGAACATCGGCATC
>JACZYS010000091.1 GCA_022570975.1 Candidatus Zixiibacteriota bacterium
TTCCTGTTATGAAATGGACACCAGAAAGTGCACAAGAAAAATGGGATGGCTACACAACTCGAGATAATCTTAAAAGAAGAGAGAAATTATGGAGGGGTAATAAGGAATTTCCAGGTATATCAAAACTAATTTCGGAAACTCCAACTATTGGAGAAAATGAAACCAGCTATATACCTGAAGAACTTGGTGAAATTACATTCAGAAGGGCTGAGAATTTCATATTGCATGATCTCAATATACTTGCGAATGGAAAATTTAGGGCTATTGGCCAGGACATCCCAGATACAGGGCCTTTTGATATTGATAGAATAGTGAATAATTTAGGTTTGGGTCAAGGGGGAATTAAACGTGAGACTACCAAATTACAAGTTTCTGCTTATCTTCTTAACCCTAAAACAGGCCAATTTGATGTTACCGATGCTGGTATAAACGAGGCTATAATTTACGCAAAAGTATTAGGATGGGCAAGAGCATTGGGAGAAAAGTCTATAGTTATAGGATTTACACAATTTGAGGATTATCAATACCCAATAATGGCATTTGAACAGATAGCTTCGCTGTTCCAAAGAAGCAGTGGTTTCGATAATATTTCTGCAATTTTCAGAGATTTTTATGGCACATTTAGGGCACCACTTGAACTAACTTTTGAAAAAGGGGGGCCTGCAGGAAAATCACACTCTGCTTGTTATATAACGCATATTGCAAGCAGGTATCCTGGCTTTGCTATACTGACTCCAAATACTGCTGAAGATTTGCAAAGAGCATATAGGATGGCAATTGCTTCAGATACTCCTACGTTTATCTCAGTCAATGATAATTCTATTGAGAATAGACAAATAGGGACAAAGGATAATAATGGGAATGTAGAACATTTCGATTTCACTGCCGAATACACATTTCTAGATTCTAAAGTAGAACCGTTTGGAACATCTGTAATTTATACTATTAAAGACGAGCATGGAGGACTATATCCCATAGAATCACATGATGCAATTATCCTTACCTATGGTGAATATGTTCCTATCTGTTGGGATGTAGCACGGGTTTTGCATGCAAATACTGGTTATAAGACTTTGGTTGTTGATTATAGTACAATTGTTCCCCGGGACGAAGACCTGCCAAAAAAGATTATGGAATCATACCAATCAAATGGCTCAAACAAGATGCCTATTTGGTCCATAGTTTCACAAGAAGGTGCTTTTGGATTTGGTGGAGGTGGGGGAAGAGGTGTTTGTCCCATCAAACCTTTTTGAGTCAAAGTTTGCGGAGGCGGAAGCTTATCCTTATGGAATGGCGATTTTTCAGGAAGTTCTCTTTGAGGTGTGGCTGCTGACTCATCGGCAGAGACCGATGACTTTGCAAGATTTAAAAGCTCATTGAGCTGTTTTGATATCTTCTCAACAGAGTTCTCCAGTTTTGCTACACGGTCATTTATATTATTTTCGTTATTGTCTACCAACCCGTATCTCCCTTGTTATTGCGAATTGTATGAAATAACCAAAACCTGAAGATATTTGTCAATTAGTAAATTGAAAACAATTTGAGCGACTATTTCATTAGAAAAGCTCTTTAACCATTTAGGCTAAAGAGCTTTTTAGATTTTATGCGGAAGTCATAATTCAAAAGCTAAGATAGTTTACAATGTTGCTATGATTTTCAATCAAATTTTTATTTCTAATTGACATTAATACAGCCAAGTTATTGAAGTTCGCTTCTATCATTTGCAATAATGTACCAATAAATCCCTCCTCCAATTTCATATTCATCCATTTCCCAAGTTGTTTGGTGGACATATTCAGTTCCAATAAAATCATCGTACTTAACAACAAAGTGTCTATACCATTTTTTGCCTTCCTTTGACTTATCAATGATAATCTGTCTTAGAATAACATTTTCTCCACATGGCTTAATGTCCTGTGGTGCAATGAGTTGTTTAACATAATGTAGGACAAATTCAGTATCTCTAGAAAATTCAAATGTAGAATCATTACTAATCTCATTATAATATCTCAAATTATGAATATAATTGCCACTTGAATTAGTTATATAATAGGGCAGATGCCATCGTTCATCTCCTCCTTCTGTTTCAGAAAATCCTGCTCTTGAATTATTTAAAATGTTTGGGTGCAAATGTAGGGACAAAGTCGGCATTCTGGATAGCATTATATCTTTTTCTATCCACTTGGACGTAGATTTGTCGACTTTCCACTGAAAGTAGGAAACAAAGGCGATTGTTAATGTTGCTGCTGCTATTATATAATCTGTGATTTTCATATCTTCCTCCTTCATAAATACATGAATAGAGATTGAAGTGGTTTAGTCTCTCTACTCTAAGAGTTAACTTCACCATATCAAAAATAACATCTAATGAGCAAAATGAAACAAAAAAAGCTCTTAAACCAGTCAAGTTTAAGAGCTTTTTTGAAATTTTATGCGCGAGGCGGGACTCGAACCCGCACAGATTGCTCCACTGCCCCCTCAAGACAGCGTGTCTACCAGTTTCACCACTCGCGCAATAATTTTATCAACTACAAAAAGAGACTCAAAAACTTAGTTTGAGCCGTCTGTTGACTCATCTGCACTATTGGTGTCAGCGGCCTCGTTTGGCAGAATTTGTATGTCAAACGGCGATGCGCTGGTCGTATCCTGTATCTGTTGCTGTTGCAACTGAAGGGCCTGGTCACGCTCTTTCTGAGCTTCGCGGCTGACAACAGATTCACCTAAGGCCGGATTAGATGCGGCTCGGTCCTGGTTGGCCGACATGTAAGCCAAAGAAGCGCAGTTTAACATGAACACAACCGCCAAAACAGTTGTTGCTCTTGACAGGAAAGAGGCTGCACCTCTTCCGCCAAAAACGGCACCGCCCATACTTCCGCCTCCGCCAAAAGCGGAACCGGCCAAACCTTCGCCTTTACTTGACTGCATTAAAACTACAAGCACCAGAGAAACACAAATAATCACATGAAATATAATCCAAGCTGTAAACAAGAAATAACCTCCTGCTAAAAAGCATTAATAATTTTCAAAAAATCATCAGCCACCAAAGATGCGCCTCCAACTAATGCACCATCAATATTTGGCTGAGACAACAATTTTGCGGCGTTATCCGGTTTTACAGATCCGCCATAGAGTATCGGCGTGTTTTCAGACGCCTCATTATTTATTTCGGCAATTTGTTCTCTAATAAAACTGTGGACTTCCTCGGCCATTTCAGGCGAGGCCGTCTTGCCGGTGCCTATAGCCCAAACCGGCTCATAAGCAATCGATAAATTTTTAAAGTCATCGACGGAAAAACCCTGCAAAGCCCCGGATATCTGGGACTTTATCAGATTTTGTGTCTCTCCACTTTCCCTTTGTGCCAGAGTCTCGCCAACACAAATAATCGGACTTAAGCCTGCTTCAATTGCAGTCTTAGCCCGGTTATTAACTCTCTGGTCAGTCTCAAAATGATGCTGACGTCTCTCAGAGTGTCCTATGATAACAAAACTTACACCAACTGTCAATAACATCTCAGCTGAGACTTCACCGGTGTAGGCCCCATTTTTATGCTCCGAGAGCTCCTGTGCCCCAAGAGCTATTTCACTGTCTTTTAATATTTTACCGGCTGTCTCAAGCGATGTAAATGGAGGGCAAACAACAACCTGACAGTTATCCTTATGCTTATGACCTGAAACCAGAGAATTGAGAAGTTCTTGGGTTTCTGCAATGGTGCCGTTCATTTTCCAATTGCCGGCAATAATTTTTTTCTCATAAGATTTAGTCAGACGATTACTGTGCTGATAGACATTGGCGAGGTTCTGTTGCTCAGCGACTCAATACCTGGGAGCAGCTTTCCCTCGAGAAATTCAAGCGAGGCTCCACCACCGGTGGAGATATGAGAGATTTTTTCGTTCAGATTTGCTTTACTGACCGCAGCTGCGGAATCTCCGCCGCCTACAATTGTCGTTGCACCGGTTGAGGTCAGTTCGGCCAGAATTTTTGCTATCGCCTTGGTGCCGGAGGCAAACTGGTCTATTTCAAAGACACCCATAGGACCGTTCCAAATTATTGTCGATGCATCTTTCAGTTTTTCTTTGAATAGGGCCGCTGTCTTTGGACCAATATCAAGCCCGATCATATTTTCCTGGATTTTATCAATATCTACAACTTCTGTATGGGCTGTCCCGGTAGCTTCTTCGGCAACAACTACATCTACCGGAAAAATCAGCTCTTTACCGTTTCTCTGGCATCTGTCTATTATTTCTTTGGCCAGCGGGATTTTATCTTCTTCCACTAAAGACTTGCCCGTGCTGTGACCGATTGCTCTGGTAAAAGTAAAGGTCATGCCGCCGCCGATTAAAAGCATGTCAACTTTTTCAATGAGGGATTCAATAACTTCAATCTTCCCCGATATTTTTGCTCCGCCAATAATAGCTGCAAAAGGACGAACCGGGTTAGAAACGGTATTGCCCAAAAATTTGATTTCGTTTTCCATTAAAAATCCGGCCACAGACTGACGGAAAAAATGAGTCACACCCTCTATTGAAGCATGAGCCCGGTGGGCAGTTCCAAAAGCGTCATTCACAAAAATATCAGCCAGCGCGGCCAGTTTTCTTGAGAAATCTGCCGAGTTAGATTCTTCTTCTGAATGAAATCTTAAGTTCTCAAGCAGCAGGCAGTCTCCTTCCTCCATCTTATCCACAGGATTGGATGCTTCCGGTCCAATGCAGTCCTCGGCAAATGTTACCTCACGGCCAAGTATTTCAGATAATCTTATTGCAACCGGTTTAAGGGAGAGTGTTTCTACCATTTTCCCTTTTGGTCGGCCAAGGTGAGAGCAGAGGATTACTTTTCCACCGTCATTCATGATTTTTTGAATCGATGGAACTGAGGCTTTAATTCTTCTGTCATCACTGATCTTCTGATTGTCATCCATGGGGACATTAAAGTCAACCCGAACTAATGCTCTTCGCCCCTTGAAATTGACATCGCTAACTGAAACTTTGTTCATAATCATATCATCTTTTTTAACATTTCAATCATTCTGCAGGAAAATCCATATTCATTATCATACCAGCTGAAAACTTTGGCCAGTTTTCCCTGGGAGGAGGTCATCAGGGAATCAAAAATTGAACCATGGGGGTTGCCAATAATATCTGCGGAAACAATCGGGTCTTGGCAATATTCCAGAGTGTTGGACATGGACGAATGTTCCGACGCCTCTTTCATCGCCCTGTTTATCTCATCGGCGGTAGCGTCTTTTTCCAGAACCACGGCCAGATCTACAATTGAGCCCAGCGGAGTCGGAACTCTGATTGCCACCCCATCCATTTTCCCCTTAAGTTCCGGTATCACCTGGGAGATTGCTTTTGCCGCTCCGGTAGTGGTTGGGATCATAGACAAGGCCGCCGCTCTTGCTCTCCGCAAGTCTTTATGAGGTGCGTCGAGGATTCTCTGGTCAGAAGTATAAGCATGGATGGTGGTCATAAATGCTTTCTCAATTCCAAAATTATCGAGAAGGACTTTGGAAACAGGAGCCAGGCAGTTGGTGGTGCAGGAACCTATAGAGATTACGTGGTGTTTTTCCTTGTCATATTTTTCACAGTTTATTCCCGGAATAAAAGTTCCGTCGTGCTCTTTTGCAGGTGCGGAAATCAGTACTTTCAAAGCACCGGCTTCAATATGTTTTACGGCATCTTTTTTATTGGTGAACAATCCGGTACATTCCAAAACGACATCAACATTATGTTTTTTCCATGGTAATTTAGACGGGTCACGCTCTGCTGTTATGGGGATGGTTCTTCCGTTGACAACCAGGGCGTCACCTTCCGCTTTTATCTTCCCTTTAAATTGCCCGTGAAGCGAATCATATTTTAACAAATGGGCAAGAGTTTTTGCGTCGGTAATATCATTGATGGCTACAATATCAACCTCTGAATCAAGGGCAATTCTGAAAACCAAACGGCCAATTCTACCAAACCCGTTAATGGCGACTCTCATTAATTTCCCCTCGGGTGTTTTTTTCTTCTTGATTCTTCTTTCTTTGGCTTATAGAAATATTTTACTCCAATGGTGATAGAAAAAGAATCATAATTATTAACGGTCAAAAATGGTTCTGAGAAGTTGACCGGCAGGTATTTGGCGTTTAATTCAAAACCAACAGAACCGCCGACCAGCCAGTCAAATCCGCCATTTAAAGTATAGCTAAATTTTGTCTTTGAAGACTCCCGGTATTGGGCAAAAAATATGTCATTTGAAAACTGAATAGATTGTTTGGCATATACAATTCCCAATCCGGCAGAAAAATATGGTCTTAGTTTACTTGAACCTCCACTCAAGGGATAAAATTTGAGGTTCACAAATATCGGATAGATCAATAAATTACCTATATCGTTAAGGCTGCCGTCGGTAAAAGAGATTGTTCCTCGGTTTACAATACCAAGGGATAACTCGCCTCTTAAATTTGATGAAAAGGGAATAGAATAAAAACCCTCAAAGTAAAAACTGGCGTTATTAATCTTGGTTCTTAATTGAGCTCCCTGAGAAGAAAGCGAATCGGGATGGGAGTCACCCAGATTGTTCCAGGCACCTAAACGGAATCCAACCTGCTGGCCGGTTTCTGCAAGATGCTTCTTTTTTGATTCAATAGCTGATACCGAGGTGGAAGCAACAGTAAAAAAAGCAAAAAGCAAATATGAAATGAGTCTAATCATCTTTTCCTCAAAGGTAACTCAGTAATCCAAATCGACTGCCAAAAATTAGCAGTCACATCAATAGAGCTCAAATATATCGGTGATATTTCATAAGTCAACATATTTGGGCGAGTGCGGTAAAGTTTTTTATAGTATTGGCTTACATGGTTTCATTATTTGCCTTATAAGTCCATTTCAGGGATTTCCCCAATATGAATAAAATTCCAAAACTCGGCCAATGAATCTTCAAAGAATTCAATGAAGAGAACAAATTATGGATATATGATTTGACATTTTTGGTCACTGTATTATATTTGGTATGTCAACACTATGTTACATACCTTGTTTCGATCGGAAGATGAAATGAAGTAGTTTTTTCAAAAGTTTATGTTTTATTAATTTCAAAATAATTGCGGGTGGATTCCATGAAGAAGACATTTATTATTATCTCAATTTTATTTATTACGATTTCCTTATTTGCAAAAGCCCCAGATAACGATGATCTTGGCAGCTCTCCGAGTTCAATCAGCACCATTGACTTGCAAACGTTCATAAATGCAAACAAACTGCTCATGTTTGTTACAAACAGGGGATCTATCGGTTATGACCAAGCTGGTGTTTTTGGGAGAAACGAAGGATTATATTATCCTTTTATCGGATTTGAAAACCCTTTCAGTGTGACTATTAAAAGGTCAGTCGTTTTTGCTGGAGGTATCTGGATTGCCGGCGTGGACAATGCTACCGGAGACACGCTTGTTACTGTTGCAGAATATTCCGATGATTACTGGCCCGGTCCAATGGTGGGAGGAACTTATCACGCCGATGGAGCTACCAATCCATCGTATAGAGTCTATAAAATCTACAAAGACAGTATGTCTGATAACCCAAATGATGATTACTTAAATTGGCCTGTCTCAGATGGAGCTCCGGTAGATAACTATGGTGCCCCTCTTTTGATTGGTGAACAAACCTTGTGGTCTGTTTTTAATGACGCTAATCCCGGACAAAAATTGAATTCGGCGGGTTCAGTTGCTAATCCTGTAGGCATTGAAATACAGCAAACCACTTGGGCTGTACAAGAGCCGGGAGACATTGAGATTCCATTAGAATCTGTAATCGATGTCCAGCAACTAGGCAACAGCAAAGCAAATGTTGAAGTTTATGTTTCAGATTATTTACTGTTGACTGGAGATGATTATGTTGTCGTTGTGGATAGTCATCTGATTTTGGGTTCGGTCTGGCATCTTGACAATATTACAGAGAATATCAGAGTACTAGAAAATCAGACCGACTCAACTACAATAGATGGATTCTTAGTTATCGTTGAATTTAACATTAACGAAACAATATTCTCCAGTTTCCAAGTGGTAGCCAACGGAAATGGTGTCTTAGACCCCCCGGTTCCCGGGGCTTTAGGTTCGCAAGGATTTCCAACTCCCGGGGACGGTGATCCTGACAATTCACAACAAGTTGGCGAAGGCAAATGGGCTCTCCACACGGGGGACAACGGTGGTTCCTGTAATTTTGGCAACAGAGGGTCTTATGATAAATTCTTAGAAAGATCAATGAGAGGAGACAACGTAACCAGAGCCGGTTTTTTTGATTACGAAATGAGATTTACCGGTGATACCAACTCCTCGGGTGAATATGATAAATCATTAGGTGGCGGATCTGTTGCAATCAGATTCTTCCAGGATGATCTGGCTACGTGGGTTCCATTTGAGTTATGGAGAACAGGCATCAATACTCCGAATGACCAATCTGATGATGTTCGCTTGATTGTATGGCATTTGGATATTGCTGATGACTCAATTTATAATTTGGAAGGATATGGGTGCTCTGCAGGACCAGCAGGCGGTGAACACTCTGCTTCTCCAGATGATGATGATCCACTTACTGACTGGATATACTGGTACCTCCCTGTTCAAGATTCTTTGCCGGGAGAAAGTGGATATAACAAAGCAGTAGCAGAAATACTTGCCGGAACATACTCCAGCGGTGATAATGAAATAATTGCAAGAACTGTATTAATTAATGTAAATAGTAGCATAGCACCTCCTTTTAATCAGTCACTTCCGGAACCGGGAACTATATTTCGAATAGAAAACTCGGCCAGTGCATTTGGTCCTTTTCCCATAGATACATTTACTTTTACTGCAAATGAAGTTGCTCCACCCTTACTTGCAGGCGCAGACGATTTATCAATATATACAAGATACAAACTGATTAACAAAGGCGGTAAGAATCTCAAAGATTTTTATATCTGTCTCTGGTTTGACCCGGATTTGGGAGATGCAGGTGATGATCTTATTGGATGTGATACCGTAAATAACATCTTTTTCTGTTACAATGACGGACCGGATAGAGATTATGGTTACAAAGTACCAGTTTTTGGAGGGAAAGTTCTTGAAGGACCTATTGTTCCTTCTCCTGGTGATGTTGCCACAGTAAACGGTAAACAAATTCCAAATTATAAATTACAAATCACAAACAATTTTGAAATTCGATCGTTTAGAATTTGGGATTTGTGATTCGGGATTTGTTTGGAATTTGAGATTTAGGATTTGGAATTTCAGCCGGTCTGCCGGTTGGGATTCAGGATTTGGAATTTGCTTCACACA